>CAYMBM010000010.1:0-10590 GCA_964388705.1 uncultured Candidatus Saccharibacteria bacterium | reverse complement strand
AGAATCTCGGATTCTTTGCAGTAATTCCAAATCCAGCATTTTAGGAACGGGATATTGGCCGTGGAGATTACCAATAGCCGCAGCGTAGGTATCAATGCCTGTCGCTTCCACAAATGACTTGGCGCCGTCAGGTGTACTAAAAGTTTTCCTAATGGCCTCATAATCTATTTTCTCGGTATGAAGATTAGAGCTACCACCAAAGTAATGGGGCTCACTCTCAACCAGTGCCCCGGTTAGTCGAGCATAGGCCACAACCTCGCGGGTTTTGTCGATAATTTGTTGCTCGGTCGCTTCGTGGTCGGCTTGTGAAATGTCAATGTGGATAAATTCAAAACCAGCTTCAATTCCCTCGATGGCCGCATCAACACTCGGCGAGTGGTCCAGGTTGATGTACATCTCGATACCCAGTTCATCTTTGTAGTTGTCGACCATATCCCGGACATTATCAAGACCCAGTGCTTCGACTTCTCCATGGCTAACCTCAACTAAAACCGGGGCCTTTTTCTTGACGGCCGCCTGGGCCACCGCTTTTAGGGTTTCTTGGTTATCAAGATTAAACGCCCCTAACGCAAAATGTTCGGTACGGGCGCGTAGCGTAGCATCGCGAGCTTTTTGGCAATTGGAGCGTATTTGATGGAGTGTCAGTGGCATAGTCTATTTATCACATTGCTTATGCTTCCAAGCATAGCATATAATACAGGTAGAGATTCGTAGACAATATGAAACAGCAAAATAGCAAGTTTTACACGCTCATTTCTTGGTTGCAACCGTCCGCAATTGAGTTGGTTGTTATCAGCACTCTCAGTGTACTAACGTTAGCGTTGAGCAATGTAGTGTTTTTCCAAGATCTAGTTTTTTTACCCAAAGATTTTAGCCTCAAGGCTGCAACTCTTGATTCTTTAAATAACTTCATTGTTAAACTTGTAGGTGATTCTATCGCCCGGTCTGTTGTCGTGGCCGTTTTTTGGGCCTCGATTGGCTTACTTGTATACATCATGATCTGGCTGCTACTTAATTTCTCTAATGAGCTGGGTAACGATTTAGCGGTAACTAGGTATATGCACCCACGAAATGTCGACACCAATTCACCATGGCGCAGTTATCTATCACGGGTAAGCTTCCAAATTACAGCCTTAGTGGTGTTTATTTTTTATCTCAATGTCTCGTTTGGTGCGCTTATTCCTTATTGTGGTGGTTTATTTAAATCTGCCCTCATGCAATGGCCCAGCCTGGTGGCCTTAAAATACGCCGTTATTGGTCTAGCAAGCGAACTGGTTGTGTTACATGTGATGATTCTGCTTATTCGGACACTGATGCTCCGCAAACGAGTTTTTCACTAGACTATTTCCATATCATTATTGCTACACCAAGAACGGCAGCTAATGAAGCAACTAGTTTACGGCTAAGTAGAGTTCTTTCTTTTAGAAAAATCACGCTTAGTGCAGTTGCTATAACTACCTTAAAGCCTGATAACACAGAAATGAGTGAAGCGTTATTAGCCTTTACGAGAGAAATTATGAATAGTAGTCCAGCACTTCCTCTTATTATCCCCGCTAATGAAGTTTTCCAGACGAAGTCAAATTGTTTTATATATTGATATCCTGAAATATTGAACGTACTCATTACTAGCAACGGAATAAATTGAAAGCCAAAACCAAAAACTATGTAACTAGAAAGTGAAACATTTCCAAGTAACCATTTTTCATTGGCGATCGCAAATCCGTAAGCAGTACTTGCACATAACGTAAGAAGACCGGCCACGAACCATTGATTTTGAACCTTTCTTTTAACACGGGCTGAAAATATAATGCCAAGTGACAACAAGAGAATAACTGCTCCAACACATTGCCTCAACGAAAGCCCTTCGTGAATAGAAAGGGTTGCAACAGCGATTACAAAAATAATATTAAGGAGACTAAGCATACTAGCTATAGCCGCATCGGTGTACCCAAAGACCCGATAGCTAAGATATGCCCAAATCGCGAAAAGTATTCCTCCACCCATAAATCGCCAGGCATACATCGCAAAACTACTTAGCTCAACACTCCCGTGTGCAACTAGTACATAGCACAGACTAAAAAGATATAAATAGAAAAAAATAATAGCTAAAATTTGAAAATTGGCTGTTTTATATTTTAGAATGAGATTTCTCGACAAAATTGCAAAAACAGCTGCAAAGCTATTTTGCAGAAGCATAATATATTGCCAGGACATATCTACGAATCTTCTTTAAGCATAGTATAAGCTGCCATGGCGATGTGTTTGGCAGTTAGCCCAAATTTGTGGAATAAGTCCTCCGGCTTACCAGACTCGCCAAAATGATCGTGCATACCAATTCGCTTAAGTGGCGTTGGATACTCTTCTGAAAGCAGTTCGGAAATTGCACCGCCCAAACCACCGTTTATCTGAGCTTCCTCGACAGTAATGACATGTTTGGTTTTATGAACGCTTTTTAAGATTGTGACGGCGTCCAGCGGTTTGATCGTTGGTGCGTGAATAACTTCAGCGTCTATGCCGTCTCGAAACAGTGTCTCAGCCGCCACCAAGGCATGGTAGGCCATTCGGCCAGTACAGACAATCGTAATGTCGGTTCCTGGCGCGTAAACATATGCCTTACCTATTTCAAATGGTGTCTTATCGGTTGTGATTATTGCAGTGTCGTCTCTAGCTACTCGCATATAGGCCGGTTTGTGATAGCTGGCGAGAGCTATTGTGGCTTTGGCGGCTTCTATGCTATCAACTGGCGCGATAACTGTCATATTAGACAAAACTCTCATCAACGCGATATCTTCTAGCATCTGATGTGTGGCGCCATCGGGAGCGTCTGATAAACCAACATGAGTGGCAATTAACTTAACCGGACGATCATTAATACAAATAGTCGTTTTAATTTGCTCCCAATTACGACCTGGGCTAAAAGCACCATAAGCGGCTACAAATGGCATCTTGCCCATGGCTGCCAGTCCTGAACCTACAGTTACCAGATTTTGTTCGGCGATACCAACCTCAAAAAAACGTTCTGGAAACTCTTTGGCAAACGCATCCGTACCAGTAGAACCAGTTACATCAGACGACGCCGCCACGACGTAATCGTTTTTCTTGCCTGCTTCTACTAAACCTCGACCATAACCTTTTTTCATTGGCTCTTTTTCTAATTTAGGGCTGAGGACATCATCAACTAGGTACATATCTGCAGTCGGCATTTATTTGATCTCCCCGACCTTGCTATAGATAGAAAGCAGATACACTACAAGAGCGATATTTATTACTAATACGGTAATAATGATTAATACTACGACGATTCGATCTCTGCGTTTGGTGTGACCAGTTTTGGAGTTAGCAAAGTTGTTCATTCGTGCTCGCCCTCAATTTTGCCACCCAAGGTTCTAAGTTCATGTAGAGCCTTCTTGGCTTCTTCCTGGTTAGGTGGTACTCCATGCCAATGAAAATCGTATTCCATAAAATCGACGCCCTTACCAGGGATTGTGTGGGCAATAATTACTACAGGCTGTGAAACAACCGCACGAGCCATAGCGCAGGCATCAATAAAAGCCTCAATGTTGTTGCCGTCTACCTCAATCACATGCCAGCCAAAAGCTTCCCATTTTGCCTTGAGATCTTCTAGCGGCATGACTACCTCGGTTGGACCGTCAATTTGAATGTTATTCCTGTCAACAATGCCAATGATGTTGCTTAGCTGGTACTTACTTGCTAACATCACTGCTTCCCAGATATTACCTTCATCGAGTTCACCATCACCCATAACGGTGTAGATCCAACGATGCATATCCTTGTTTATGCGCATGGCTAACGCCATACCACAAGCTTGGCTTAAACCGGATCCTAATGGGCCACTAGTGTTTTCTAGACCTGGTAGCTTCAGTCGCTCGGGATGACCTTGGAGACGAGAACCAAATTGCCGAAGGGTCATGAGTTCTTTCTTATCAAAATAGCCAGCATGCGCCATGGTGGCATAGAGTATCGGTGCACAGTGACCGTTACTGAGAAGTAAGATATCGCGTTGGTCCCAATCCGGTTTGTCAGGATCATGCTTAAGTACATCAAAATAAAGCGCCGTAAAAATATCGGCCAACCCCAAGGGTCCGGCACTGTGACCACTACCAGCTTGTTCCAACATCTTAATAATATCTTGCCGGATTTCGTTGGCCTTTTTTTCTAACTGCTCAATGGTCATACCCTGCTTCATCTCTGTTGTCCCGCTAATGCTTCCAGTGTAGCATAGGCTTGCTCGGGCTGCGTGGCTCGATGGATAAAACCACCCACGTTGAGCACATTTACTCCGGCCTCTATCAGGGTCATTATATTATCGTCGTTTATTCCACCGTCCCAACCAATTTCTAGATTCTTTTTCAAAGCTCGAAGCTGCCTTACTTTAAGTAGCAGTGACAGGTCAACTTGGCCCCCAAAATGACCAAGTGTGCCAGAAAAGATCAGTACATGATCAATCTGGTTCAGGCTGGAGGCAATGGTTTTAACGGGCGTTGGAGCCAGTAGAGCCACCCCGACTTTAATATTGGCTTGATGCAGTTGTTCGGCCATTGCCTTAAAATGTCCCTCGGCCTCAGCGTGGATAATAACCAGGTCCGGTTTTAAACTTATAATCTTGCCGAGCTGTTCGTGCGGATGGTGGTACATAATGTGCAAGTCAATGGTTTTATCGTCCGGCCACCAAGCACTTTCAATTGGTGGTGATTGATTAGGTGTAAAATCGCCGTCCATAAAGTCCACATGCAGGCGATGAGCAAAGGCGCTGACTCGTTCCATTTGCTGTCGATATCCGTGTGGGTCAGTGGCGGTAACTGTCGGGCAAACAATAGCCATTTTGGTCACTCGTCGATTTCTTTAAGACGCCGCACGAACCTGGGCGCACCAGCAAATGGCGTTTGCAGCCACGTCTGGACAATGTCGTATGCTTCGTCCTGTTCTAAGACTCGGGCTGGTAGACACAACACATTGCTATTATCGTCATTGCGTGCTGCCCGAGCCGCCTCACGATCATACCCAACAGCCGCTCGAATGCCTTTAAAACGATTAGCCGCCATACACATACCTTGGCCACTCCCGCAAACCAGAACAGCTTTGGGTTGAGCATCTGGGCCGGACAAGATATCTTTTACCACTTTAGTGGTAAAAACCGGAAAATCATCGTTAGGATCAAGTTGCTTATCGCCATCATCGACAACCTCGTAGCCCGCCTGTTTTAGGAATTGTACGAGCGCTGCCTTCAAGTGAAACCCGTTATGGTCTGCACCGATGTAAACTTTCATGATGTTTAGTCCTCTTTGGTGGTTTTGTGAATTGTTTGTCCCACGTCAGCCACCAACTCAACTAAGCGATTGCTATAGCCCCACTCGTTGTCGTACCAGACTACTACTTTAGCCAGATTGCCATCAACGACATTAGTAAGCAGCAGGTCAACAATGCCGGAATGACTATTGCCAACATAATCTTTGCTGACTAGTGGTTCCTCGCTGACGTCTAAAATACCTTGGAAATATGGCTCTTTAACGGCCTTTTTGAAGACATCATTGATATCTTCTTTGGTTGTTGATTTTGTTAACACCATGGTTACGTCGCTCAAGCTGACAACCGGACTGGGAACTCGGACACTAAGACCATCAAACTTACCCTTTAATTGCGGCAAAGCCAACGTGACAGCAATGGCAGCTCCTGTAGTTGTAGGGACAATATTCTCAGCGGCTGCTCGAGCCTCTCGCATATCCTTAGCTGGGCCGTCTTGCAGGGCTTGACTGGCGGTATAGCTATGAACTGTTGTGAGCATGGCTTTCTCCACACCGTAGGCTTCTTCCATGATGGCCATGATGGCAGCTACCGAATTGGTCGTACAGCTAGCATTACTGACAATGTCGCCGGCGTGTTCGAGCTTATCTTCATTGGCCCCAATCACCAGGGTTTCGATATCAGCGCTTTTGGTTGGTGCAGAAATTACGACCTTTTTAGCGCCAGCTTTTAAATGCATGCCGGCATCTTCACTTTTGGTGAATCTGCCCGTTGACTCAATTACAACATCGACTTTTAATTCCGTCCATGGCAATGCTGTTGGATCTTTTTCAGCTGTTACCTGAATTTTAGTATCGTCAACGATCAGGTGTGTTTCATCAAAGTCCACTTTGTGTTCATAGGTACCATAATTACTATCGTGCTTTAATAGATAGGCCAGAGTTTTGGTCTCGGTTAGGTCATTAATTGCCACTATCTCCAGATCGGATCGCTCAAAGGCAATTTTAAAAGCATTGCGACCAATCCTGCCAAATCCGTTAATTGCCACCCGTGTTTTCATGTTATATCCCGCCCTGTTTTAGCATTAGCATGTTGTTACCTATTGTACGGTGGTAAGTAACTAACGGTCAACCTCTTGGCCGACAAAGACTGACATTGCAAGCAGTTGATCGAGTGATGCAATTGTATTGAATAGTGGCAATGCATATTGCATGGTTGGCTCACTACCACTTAAAATCATGCCTCTTACTTCAGCAAAATCCTTTAATGAAACGGTGATTTTTTCACCATCACTATCTACTTCTTGGGCAACTTCGTGCTCAAAATTAATAGCCAAAAACCATGGCGCAAACCACTCTATTTTGGGTATTGGTTGCACGACATTTACGAGTTTCCAATCTTTAAAAACTAGCCCCGTTTCTTCACGCATTTCCCGTTGAGCGGCGGACAACCAGGAGTCATCATTATCAGCCCGCCCACCTGGGAAGTGTAAACGGGGTGTCCGGCCAGGTTGCTCGTCGTCGACTAATACCAGTTTTCCTTCTTTAACGGCTATAATTTGCACAGTGTCGGGACGTTTCAGCATTTCAAAGGTTTTGGTTGAGCCGTCGAACATGGTTTGCGGCCACTGATAGACGTCAAAAATAGCTCCACTAAAGACTCGCTCGGCGTTGTCGGGGATCAGAATTGCGTTCTTTGGAACGGTTTTTTTCATTACTTTTTGGCGCGATCGATCGATTCTTGGATGATTTTCTTAGCAGCTTCAATGTCACCCCAACCAGTTACTTTAGTGCTACCAGGCTTTTTGAGGTCTTTATAGTGATTGAAGTGATGCTCAACTTGCTTCTTCCACTGTGCGCCAAGATCATCAACCGACTTAATGTTATCACCAGTGTTACGGTCATCGGCTGGGACCACCACGATTTTGTGGTCATTATCCCCATCATCGACAAAGTTCATAACACCAATGATGCGACCTTCCAACCATACTCCTGTAGTAAGCGGTTCATCAGTCACAATCAAGGTGTCTAGCTCGTCACCATCTTCATCTAGCGTCTGCGGAATAAAGCCGTAATTGCATGGCTTGGCAAAAATAGCCGGCTCCACACGGTCCAATACAAAGGCTGCTTGATCTCGATCCCACTCGATTTTCATCGTTGAGCCCATGGGAATTTCTACGACCGTATTGACTGTGCCGTTCTGAAAGTCGCCAGGTGTCAAGGTTTGGTTAAAATCGGGCATGTGTTTCCTTTCATCTCTATGCGTTTGCAAATATTGTACACTAAGAGTTAGCACGTATGAAAACAAGGATCATTGGTCACCGCGGCGCGGCTGGCAGCGAATTAGAGAACACCCTGGACAGCTTCAGGGCGGCTCTGGCTATGGACGTGAGCGCCATCGAGCTCGATGTACGCAAAACAGCTGATAACGTTTTAGTAGTCTGTCACGATAAAAACTTGGAAAGAGTTGGTGGCAACTCGGCTGAAATTAGTGCCTTAACCTCCGCTGAGCTAGAAAAGATCACTCTCAAAGACGGCCATTCTCAAATAGCAACCCTTAACGAAGTACTGAAGTTAATCGGCAAAACACCGGTTTATATTGAATTAAAACAGGCTGATTGCACAGCAGAAATTGTCCAGGCCATTTTGGCTCACCCACAAGCCAGGATAACCATTATCTCCTTTAAACTTGAGGCTTTGCTAGCCATGAAATCTAAGTTGCCAAACATTCCGTTATTCATCAACGAGCATACCAAATCAATTGAAGCCATTCAGACAGCCCGATCAGAAAAGCTAACCGGGGTAGGGCTTAACTTCTGGTTACTAAATCCATTGGTATATTATTTAGCTCGGCGGGCCAACTTAGAGTTATTTGTTTACACGGTTAACAATCGGTGGCTTGGTCGTCTGATTAAAGCCTTCTACCCAAAAGTGGCGATCTGCACTGACCACCCAGAGTTTTTTATCAAAACCCAAGGACGACATTCATGAAGGCCACCTTCGTTCGTCAAAACCCCGTCACCGATCACATCATTAGCTTTTGGTTTCAGCCCGACCAGCCAGTTCACTACACTGCCGGACAATTTACGGAGTTAAAGTTGCCACACGAACATGTTGATGAGAGAGGTGATAAACGTTGGTTTACCCTGTCGTCATCACCAACCGACAAACTGCTCAGCATCACTACCAAATTCAGTCAGCCGGGCAGTAGTTTTAAGCGCACTCTCCGGCAGCTTGCACCCGGCACTAAACTACATTTAGCTGATCCGATGGGCGACTTCGTCTTGCCCAAAGACCCCACTATTCCTCTTATTTTTGTGGCCGGTGGCATGGGAATAACCCCGATTCATAGCATGATTCAATGGCTTACTGACACCCACGACAAGCGACAAATCACACTGCTATACGCCACAACTGAAGTTGACGAATTGATCTTTTTGCCACTATTTGAAAAGTATGGTTTACACCTCATAACCCTTAGTCGTGAACATGATGGTGATAAGGCTTTGATAACTGCCGCTGGCATTATTGACATGACCAGGCCAACTGCCAATAGTCGCCTCTACTTATCGGGACCCGAGCCCATGATAGAGTCCCTTGTCGATGAGTTTAACCAGACGGCGATTTCCAGTGATCAATTAGTCACCGACTACTTTCCAGGATATCCAGTTATCTAGCAGGCGGTCATTTCTTAGCGAGTCATTATCGTTAACACCCGCTGGTAGAATACTAGATAATTATCTGGGACGGGCTGGAGCCATTGACCTAGAGCAGTTTGGACGGCAGCATCAGCCCCATTCAGCACTGTCCGCCCACGAGCGGTGAGTTGAAACCGCTTCTGACGACGATCACGGCGCTCGGTTCGCGACCTAATCAAACGTTTATCTATAAGCTGACTAGTCAGTGAGGTAACTTGCGCTGAGCCTACACCGACTTTTTTACCAATGCTACTAGTCGCTACGCCACGAGCGTTCCCATTATTAATCACGCTCAAAACCAACCACTGCATAACGGTCAATTTGAATGGTTTCAGTTGGTTACGAGTCACATCCGATAGCGAGCGAAAAGCCTTGACAGTTAGGCCATAGAGTTCCGCCGCCGGCTGCACTGACGCTTTTTTAGTTACCTTATCTGGTCCACCTTCAGCAACATCAATACGTTTAGCGGTCATGGTCTTCAAGATATTTGCGGATCATCAGCGCGGCTGTTGCACCTTCCCCGGCGGCACTGGCAATTTGCATGGTGGCCCCACTGCGAACGTCCCCAGCAGCAAATACGCCGGGCATGTTTGTCTCAAGTAATGAATTGGTTTTAATCATGCCAATGTCGTCCAGTTCGACCTCACTATCTCTGAGAAATTGCGTGTTGGGCAGCAAGCCAATAAATACAAATACTCCATCGGTCGGAAATTCGACTTTTTGGTTTGTTGTGGTGTCTGTACCAACTACTTTGACCACTTTGCCGTTTTCAGCCACAATTTCATTAGTTGGCGTATTGTAGTGGATTGTTACTTTATCGACATGTTTGGCCAGTTCATCCTGCAATATATCCGAGGCTCGCATTTTATCGCTCCGCACCAGTAGATCAATATGGCTGGCAAATTTTGTTAGAAAAAGAGTCTCCTGGACCGCCGAATTACCACCGCCAACCACCACTAATCGTCTATCGCGATAAAAGGCCCCGTCACATGTAGCACAGTAGTGCACACCTCGCGCGTAATATTCCATCTCTCCGGGAATACCAAGCTTTTTATAATCACTGCCTGTGGCAATCAACACTGCCTTGGCATACACGTCACCTTCTGTGGTGGTCAGTTTTTTGAGCGCCCCCTCGGTGGTAATGCTTTGGACTTCGCCAAGCCTAATTTCGGCCCCAAATCGCTCAGCTTGATTTTGCAAGGCATCAGACAACTCTAGGCCAGCTATTCCCTTGGCAAATCCTGGATAATTATCAACCCAATCGGTAACCGCCGCCAAGCCGCCGATAACACCCTTTTCATATAGAATCGTGTCAATATCCTCACGGGTGGTATAGATAGCGGCCGACAGGGCAGCCGGGCCGGCCCCCACCATCACCACATCATGAATTTCTTTGTCTGTCTCTGTCATAAGTACCCTTATTATACTGTACTTCCCCATCATTTTGGGAAGAGCAGCAACGGTTCGCCCTTGGCGAATTTGGATTTATTCCAAAAGTTGCGATGAGAAACCCAAGCCGGAGGGTCCCCATTTATGGGGCCGCGTATGGGTGTCTCTATTTAAGCTATTGCGGGAGCGAGTTTGGCTAGGTTATAACCAATCACTACTTCTTGTGATTCATCGGTCTTGGT
>CAYMBM010000009.1:6708-10809 GCA_964388705.1 uncultured Candidatus Saccharibacteria bacterium | reverse complement strand
TCTCACATAGAAGCAGCTAAAAAGCGTGAGTCAGCAGTTGAAATGGAACGCATCCTCATGGGTCTGTCAGAATACAGCGTGGTTGAAGGCAAGGAAAGAGACATTGAAGAGATTCGATTTGCGCTACAAGCAGTATCGGACTTTGTGTTTAATGTCAGAAGAGAAGACGTAATATTCGAGAGATTAATGGTGGCCAGACCCAACCTAGCCGTTATTGGTGCCGCACATGGTGACCAACTGATGCTAACCCCTAATCTTCCGACCGAACTTGGTGTAACTGAATACTGGCATGGAGTAGTACCTGATCCATCCACCCCCAGCATATTTAGTACTGATCGCTTAGGTTATGTGCCAACAAGACAGTACCTTGAGCCAGGTGTGCCAGATCGTGCTTTTGTAGCTCAGCGCGAACAAACAACTAGATCATTTAGGGCAGCTACTCTTGGTAGGATATCGCTTGGTCCAGATCCAGCTTTAATCGGTAGCTGGGAAGTTACATGTAGGCCTTTCGGTCTTTTTGAAGTGCATGTGGCAAGACGCAGTGGAGATAAGATAGAGGGCACTATAATTGACACATTGGGAGATTCCCTCTTCACCGGACATGTTACTGATTCAGAACTCCGGCTCGTAAAAGAATATGATCAACGCAAAGCACTAACTGACAACTACATCACAGGGAGAATAGTACACGAAGCAGAGGCTGATGCAGACGGCGTGTACAGAGGGATCTGGAGATCAGAAGAACAGCCAAGACTTGCTGGGGAGCTTGTTGTTGTACATGGACACGAGCTGTACACTCCTCCGCCAATCTCAACACAACTTCAATTATTTTAAGAGGTGTATACCTTAGTGGACTAGTAACTTCTTTCGGCGTTAAGGGCTTTTTTGTTTGTTCTTATGCTTGCTCAGCGGGCACACTTTAGGAATAATAAGGACTATATAGGAGCTGAGGATGAAGTTTGAAGTCGATGAGCCCCGTGAAGATAGAGGCAGGATTTACGCAAGACCAACTCATGAAAAAGGGCTATTGGTAGTTCGCACGCTTGGTCATGGTAGCTTTGTTTTGGATAGGCTGGTAATGGCGGTTTCAGAACCAGTAGCAGATGCTGTGGCTGCAGGTGAGGATATTGAAGAGCAGGTTATTGAACCAGACGTAACTTTGTCTGGTATGCGACGCATCATTCATGGGCACGGCTATGTACCGATAGACATAGACAGAGTTACTGGTATGGCCAGATCGTCACTACCAATCCATGAAGTTTTGGAGCTTGAGCCTACTATATCTGCACAAGATGCAGCGGCTGCCCCGCTTGAGCAAGCAGAAACTCAAACAGCTGGTTTTAGTTTAAGGGAACACCCAGATGCTCCTGAATGGGGATGGCTTGGCCGAGGCAATACCCCAATATAAAATTTGCTGAGGTAATGAGAGTGAATAGCGTTAGGGGATAATTAACCACTACGTAGAATCAGTAATTGCGTGAAATATTGATTTCTGTTATAACATACTCTGATTGAGAGATTCTCAGTCAATATCTCTGGGGGAGATTCGATTCATGAGGCGCAACAGCAACCCTCTGACCACCGTCGTCATGACCGTGATCCTGACCGTCCTGACGCCCATCGTCTGGACGATGTACATGCAAGACCATCTGTACAGCAAGGACCGTCCGGTTTGGCTGCCCACCTTCATCGCGTTCGCTGTTGCCGCCGGCACCTGCTTGCTCATCCTGTGGGCCCGAGGTTTTCGGGATCGCCTGATGCTCTGGTGGGATGGCGGCTTCGCGCTAATCGTGATTGCGGGACTGAGCTGGAGCACCTACGTATTGTTTGATCCTGGCCGTCACCATCACATCACACACATGTGGCTGTTTGTGACGCTGGAGATCTTCTGTGCGTTGTGGATCGTCGCCTACACCGCCTACATCGGATTCTTCATGCCGTCGGACGGTTTTGAGATACTCAGCTCCGTCTGATAGACATGCGCGCAGGAGCAGTTGGTAAAGATGGTTCGCACTTCGCGAACACCCAACTGCTCCCCGCCAAACTCACAATCTCCCCCAATTAACTCAACTATTTGATAAACAATGTCGTATTTTCAAGGTGCTCCACCTGTTTAATAGCGTACTAACGACTTTCATAAAACCACGGAAGTCGTTTTATTCTCGATTTAGAATTCGGACTATTGATTAATCTGTAAGCTTATGCTATAATTTAATAAATATTAAGCGAGTGCGCTTGAGAATAAGCGCACTTTTTATTTGACACATGACACAGTTACAAGACCCGATCAATCGCTTCGCTTATAAGACAAACCTACGGTTTTTCTCATCGCGCCGGGCAAATGGTTCACATTTGTCTCGGGCTGCTCTTTTCCGTTTTCGTGATGGCTTGAACAACAGTTACAAGACCCGACCAAGATTCGAAATATTGCGATTATCGCCCACGTTGACCACGGCAAAACTACGCTGGTGGACGGTCTGTTGAAACAGTCCCAAACTTTTGCTGAACATCAGGCTGAAATGAACCAGGATCTAATCATGGACAGCGGCGACCAAGAACGTGAGCGCGGCATTACTATTACGGCTAAGATTACTGCTGTGCAGCACGGCGATTACCGGATTAACATAATTGATACGCCGGGACACGCTGATTTTTCTGGTGAAGTTGAACGCATCCTGAATATGGCTGATGGCTGTATTTTAATAGTTGATGCCCAGGAAGGCCCTATGCCCCAAACCAAGTTTGTGTTGATCAAGGCGCTGGCTAATGGACTCAAGCCAATTGTTATCATCAACAAAATTGATAAAGCAGGCAGTCGCATCAAAGAAGTAGAAGACGAATTGGCTGACTTGTTCTTGGAGTTAGCGGTTCACGAAGACCAGTTGCATTATCCAGTCTATTACGCCGTTGGGCGAGAGGGTAAAGCCTGGATAGAGATACCGGCTAACATTGAAGAAAAGGCTGATTTGTCAGTGGTCTTTGATGCAGTTATTGAACACACGCCACCACCCACAATCGAGCTGGATAAACCCTTTCAAATGCTGATAACGGCTCTGGCTTGGGACAGCTTCAAGGGTAAGTATGCCATTGGCCGCATTACACGCGGTCGAGTCAAAACCGGTGACCCGGTGATCTTATGTAAAAAAGACGGCACGCAGGCCAAGGCCAAAATCGATAATATCTTTATGAGTCACGGCGTCTCAAAATTTGATGTGCCTATGGGCGTTGCTGGTGACATTGTCCAGTTGACAGGGGTGGCCGAAGCCAAAATCGGTGAAACAATTGCCGATGCCACTCTCCCTGAAGCCCTACCAGTCCTGGAAATAGAAGCTCCGACGCTAAAGATATATCTTGGTCCGAATACTTCGCCGTTTAAGGGCAGTGAAGGTGAGTTCAACACTGGTCGACAAATTGGCGACCGTCTGCAACAGGAGCTGGAAACTAATATTGGTCTGCGGGTTAGCGAGGAAGGCATCGGGTTTTTGGTCTCTGGCCGCGGCGAGTTGCATCTGAGCGTGCTGATTGAAACCATGCGCCGCGAAGGTTATGAGTTTGAAGTTGGTCGCCCTCAAGTCGTTACCCGTGAAGAAGATGGTAAGACCTTGGAGCCGCTTGAAGAACTTATTATTGAGGTACCAGCCGAGCGTGTTGGCATGGTCCAGATGGAATTGGGTGTACGGCGGGCTACACTAAAAGAACAGTTCACTAGCTCTAAAGGCGTGACGAAACTAGTTTATGAACTCTCTACCAGAGCGCTACTTGGTCTTCGGAATATTTTGGTCACCAAGACTAAGGGTACTGTGGTGATGAACTCGCTAATGATCGGCTACCAACCAATGGGACCGGCCTTACAGCAGCTGCGTAACGGCGTAATTATTGCCTATGAGTCTGGTATCACTACACCCTATGCTCTGCAGATGCTCGAAGATAGGGGCATAACTTTTGTCGGGCCAGCAGTGAAGGTTTATGCTGGGCAAATCGTGGGGTTAAACAAGCGCCAGGAAGACATGGAGATGAATGTTTGCAAGGCCAAGCACTTGACCAATATGCGCAGCTCTTCAAGCGATGGCGTCGTTCAGCTAACACCTCACACCAACTATA
>CAYMBM010000009.1:0-6698 GCA_964388705.1 uncultured Candidatus Saccharibacteria bacterium | reverse complement strand
AAGACGAACTGCTTGAAGTCACGCCTAAGTCACTGCGGCTGCGCAAGCGTGAGCTTGATCCAAACAAACGTAAACGCACCAACTAATTTTTGACATTGCGATAATATTGTGCTAATGTATAACTATTGTTCTTAATGAATCTGGGTTTGTTTCAATTATTACTCAATTTCATGCTAGCAATCAGAGTAATTAATTTAAAACTAAACAACGAAGGATTCTTTTTTAATGTCTTCATACATTTATCATTCACATACCAGAAACGGTAAACGTCGTGGTGGCCAGCGTTCCGGTGGCAACAATCGCGGCGCCAAGCAGTACATTGACCCTGCAAGGTTCGTCAAGGTTGCCAAAGCAGTTGAAGAGGTAGAATACGTGCCAACGCACACGTTCTCTGATTTTGACGTTCATCAGCTTCTGAAAACCAACCTACAGGCCAAAGGCTACCAGATACCTACGCCAATCCAGGACCAGGCTATTCCGGCAGGGCTGGAAGGCCGTGATGTTATTGGCATCGCCAACACAGGTACAGGCAAAACCGCTGCCTTTGCAATCCCAATTATTAACAAGTTGATCAGTTCACGTGGCTCAAAAGTGCTCATCATTGCCCCTACCAGGGAGCTAGCACAACAAATCGAGTTAGAATTCAGAGCCTTAGCAAGGGGCGCCGGCCTGTTTGGCACAGTCTTAATTGGCGGTGCTAACATCAATCCTCAGCTACGCGATCTGCGCGGCAAACCAGAGATTGTCATTGGCACACCAGGCCGAATCAAGGACCACATCGAACGCCGTTCGCTGGTGCTATCGGAGTTTAATTTTGTAGTTTTAGACGAAGTCGACCGCATGTTGGACATGGGCTTCATCAACGATGTGCGTAAAATCTTGGGCTTTTTGTCACCAAATCGCCAGTCATTTTTCTTCTCAGCGACGCTCGATTCTCGAGTTAGCGAGCTGATCCAGACGTTTGCTAATGAACCGATAACAATATCGCTCAAGTCTGCTGAAGGCAGCGACTTTGTGCATCAAAATACTGTTCGTTACACTAGTACTGCTGAGAAAAACGATAAATTGCACGACACGCTAATTGGCCAGGACATAAAAGCCATAATCTTTGATGATACTAGACGCAGCGTAGAACGTTTGAACAAGGAACTAATCCAGCGTGGCTTTAAGACCGAAGCTATTCACGGTGGCAAATCACAAGGCCAGCGTCAACGCGCACTCGAGAAATTTAGGCGGGGTGAAATAAAAATCTTGGTAGCAACTGATGTAGCCGCCCGCGGTATTGACATCGTGGACATTACACACGTTATCAACTATTCAACTCCCAAATCGTATGACGATTACATTCATCGCATTGGCCGGGCTGGCCGCGCTGGCCGCATTGGCCACGCCCTGACTTTCGTTAGCTAGAACTCCTTTGTCATCATTAGAGGATGACAACTATCTGTCTAAATAGTGACTCGATCATAGTTTTGGAGGGTCATACAAACCCAAGCTGAACTAGAATAGTTTTGCTTCTGAGTATTTAGTATCCCGGTCTCGATTCAATATTCCACCGGGTGTCTGCTAAGGTGTTATAATGCAAGACTGATGAACTATTATGTGACGACTTCTATTCCGTATGTAAATGGCGAGCCACACTTGGGCCATGCCTTGGAGTTTGTGATGGCGGATGTTCTGGCTCGATCAGCGAGGGCTGAAGGCACAGCGGTCATCTTTAGCACTGGCACCGATGAACACGGCGGCAAAATGGCTGAAAAGGCCGAAGAACTAAAGATCACGCCTGAAGTATTGGTTAACAAGATGAGCAAAAAGTTCGTTGAGCTTGGCAAGATGCTCAACATTAGCAATGACCGCTTTATTCGGACCACTGATCCCAGTCACATCCAACGAGCCCAAATGATCTGGAAAAACCTGGCTAAGGACATCTACAAAGGCAAATATGTTGGCTGGTATTGTACTGGTGACGAAGAGTTTTTTAACGAGCAAGTCGTTAAAAAAAATAAGGGGGTCTGTCCGGACCACAACCGGCCATACGAAAAACTTGAAGAAGAAAATTACTTCTTTAAACTCAGCAAATACGCCTCGCAAATTGAACACGCCATAGAGAGTGGTAGCTTCCGCGTCATCCCGGCTACCCGCAAACACGAGATTTTACAGGTGATCAAAGACGGGCTAGAGGACATCAGTATTTCGCGGCCAAAAGACAAGATTGCTTGGGGGATTCCAGTACCCGGGGACAGCACCCAGGTGATGTACGTCTGGTTTGAAGCGCTGATGAACTACATTACCGTGCTTGGCTACCCTGAACACGATGATTTTAAGAAGTTTTGGCCGGCCAATGTGCAGGTAGTAGGCAAGGGAATTTTGCGTTTTCATGCCGCTATCTGGCCAGGTATGCTGCTGGCGCTAGGACTGCCGCTACCCAAGACCTTGTACGTGCATGGCTACATTACGATTGATGGAAAAAAAATGGGCAAAAGCCTTGGTAACTCCGTAACCCCAGAAGAGATTATAAAAAAATATGGCACTGATGCCTTTCGTTACTTCTTTCTCAGGCATATTCCCAGCTATAACGACGGTGACTTTAGCTGGGATCGCCTACTAGAGGCCTACAACAATGAATTAGCCAACGAGCTTGGTAACGCCGTACAGCGCACGGCTGTCATGCTCCAGCAGTACCAAAACGGCATTATAGGTGATGTACCACCGGCGGAACACGACACCGCTCAGTATCACGAGGCCATTGAGAATTGTCGATTCGACAGGGCTTTGGACGAAGTCTGGGAACAAGTGCGCGGACTGAATCAATACATTGACGAGCAAAAACCCTGGGAGCTTCACAAAAAGGCTGAAAGCGAGCATTTACGTGAGGTGTTGGCCTATCAAA
Organism: uncultured Candidatus Saccharibacteria bacterium; assembly: GCA_964388705.1. Taxonomy (GTDB): domain Bacteria; phylum Patescibacteriota; class Saccharimonadia; order Saccharimonadales; family OMJO01; genus OMJO01. The sequence goes on along the minus strand of CAYMBM010000009.1, from coordinate 3,808 downwards.
CCAGTTGTTTACTGGAGATTGCCGGCTTGCTACAGCCCTTCATGCCCGATACGGCTACCCGCATACGCTACGTTTTTGAAGAAGGGGTGGTCCGACCGCTCAAGACCACCTTATTCCCCCGGCAAGAGCAGCCCACCAAGTAATTTGTTGCTACTTTTGGCGCAGGGCTTGGTATATCACCCAGCGGGTAAAAAACGGCATCGGTGTTGATCGGATGCTTTCCCAGATGAGTTGAAGACGGTTGACCCGGGGTAGAGCCGGATACTGAATGTACGGGACGTAAACGTCAGGAAACGGGCTGTATTCTAAGTTTTTCATGTTGACCCTCCTCTCTTACTTAGATTTGCTTTTTTCCTCCAATTTTTGTGCCCCCTTTCGTGAGTTATTGTGCATTACACACTAATACTTTCATTGTACTAAGTGATAGTGTTATGTCAACACTATTTACATAGATTCCTGTGGATAACTAATATAAGAGAGGTAGTTAGTCGAAACTACGCAGTAAGTATTCGAGCGACTGATTATTGAACTTATACAAACGAGCTGGTCGGTGGGCGCCTTCCATAAATCGTTCATCAGTTGGCTGAACCAAGCCAAAGCTAAGGAACTTCTTGCGAAAGTTACGTTTGTCTAGTGGGCGGCCTAGAACAGCCTCGTAGACCAACTGTAGCTGCGATAGAGTAAACAGGGTGGGGAGTAGTGCAAACACGGCGTTGGTATAGGACACCTTGGATTTTAAGCGCTGATGAGCGTAGGCAATGATGTCGTTATGGTCGAAGCCCAGCTTAGGAATATCTTTTATAGCAAAGAATTGGGAATTGCGACTCAATTTGGTGGCTTTTGGAGTGATGTCTTTTCCGGCGCCAAGATAGACGACCGAGACCGCTGGACCCTGAGGATTACCAGCTGTGGTATCAAAGGTGTACAGTTGCTCGATAAAGCCTAACTTTGCTATCTTTACCCCCGTTTTGGCTGCCACCCAATAAGCCATGGCGCGGGTAGTGGTATCCTCTAGCGGATGAAGGCCACCGGGCAAAGCCCACATGCCCTTAAAAGGTGAGTGTTCGCGCTGGGTTAATAGTACGGCTAGTTCATCATCGATGAGTTGGAAGATCACCGCATCAACATAAACCTCTGGAGTTTTGGCACCATCAATAGACATATTAATGTACATTGTACAGTAACTATATTATCCCGCAAGTAGGGTGCTCGAATTATAGAGTCGACGGTGTAAAATACCAGTATGGAATTCATGGACACGCATTGCCATATTCATTTTCCGGACTACGAGCTAGCCGAGGATGAGGTGATTGCTGCAGCCAAACAAGATGGTGTTACTCGACTGCTGTGTGTTGGTTGTACACTTCCTGACTCGCAGGCGGCGGTGTCAATGGCCGCGCGGCACGACAATATCTGGGCAACTATTGGACTGCACCCGCATGAGGGAGCTCGTTATGTCCATGATCATCATGCATTGCAGCAATTTCGGGAACTAGCCACCAAGCCAAAGGTGGTAGCCATAGGTGAAACTGGTCTGGATTATTACTACAATCACTCTCCCAAAGAAGATCAACAGCAGTTGCTGAAGTTTCAGCTAGAACTGGCTCAGGAACATAACCTACCGCTGATATTTCATGTTCGCGAGGCCTTTGATGATTTTTGGTCGATTGTTGATCAGTATCCGGGAGTAACTGGGGTTGTCCACAGCTTTAGTGCCAGCCAGCAGGTATTAGAACAGATCCTCAAGCGGGACTTGTTTGTTGGGCTTAACGGTATTATGACTTTCACCAAAGATAAAGACCAGTTAGCGGCGGCTAAAGCCGTGCCATTGTCAAAATTACTTTTAGAAACTGATGCTCCCTTCTTGACCCCTGTTCCATTTCGTGGTAAAATCTGTCAGCCAAAACATGTGGTGGTGACGGCCCGGTTTTTGGCGGCACTTCGTGGTGAATCTCTGGAGCAACTTGCTCAAGCGACCACCGACAATGCCAGAAAGCTTTTTAAGTTAGGATAAGATGTCTAATTCAACATTACTACCAGAAGGTTCTTTAGAGCGCGCCGGAAACCCCCGCGAGATCGTTAGTCTGCGTCAAGGTGAAACGGACCTAAATATTTCATTTATTTTTCAATCGCCAGGCGTTCAACGAGAATTAGCTGCCAGGCGGCGGGCCGAACAAGCCAAGCAAGCTTTGGCTAGTGCACCTATGATGGAAGTTGTTGTTGAACCGGGTCCAGAACTTACAGTAGTACCAGATGCTCCAACAGACGAAACAAATGTTTCTGAACTTTTGTCGCACATTGATCAAATTCATGATAAGGCAGCCTAGGTTGTAAGCAATGATTAAAAAACTACTTAGTACTATCACCAGCCAGCGTCAGAACGATCGACGCACGGAGGTATATCGAAACCTGATCCGTCACGAGGCTAAGATTGGCGGCCAAGTTTTTGGTCCCATTCCCAAGGGGCATCGCCGTGAATTCTTTTGTCTTGATAGACACACTTGGATCTGGCACGAAGAATGGACCGACGAACAAGGACAGCATCAAGCCCGGACAACTCGTTACGATGTCCGACCCAATGGTATGATCTTAAAAGCCCAAAATGGTCAGTTGTATCAGGAAGTCAATGATCAAGAAGCCTTTCGTTTGTACCAAGCGGCTACCGAATATCGATACCGAGTAAACAAAGAACTTTACGGCGCTGTTGCTTAAATCTTGCCACTGGGGCAGCGTATGAAGCCTATATATCTGGATTACGCAGCTGCTACCCCACTCGATGACGGTGTTATGGCGGCTATGCAGCCGTATCTGAAGCAGCAATTTTATAATCCCTCGGCGACGTATTTAGCGGCTCAAGAAGTTGCTCGGGCGATAGAAACGGCTAGAGGGCGAGTAGCTTTTTGGCTTGGAGCTCGTCCCAGCGAGATAGTTTTCACTGCTGGCGGTACCGAAGCCAACAATTTAGCAATCCATGGGGTAATGCGGCAGTTTCCCGGCGCTAATGTAGTTGTGAGTGCCATTGAGCACGAAGCTGTTTTGCAACCGGCCAGTGGTTACGAACATCGTTTAGCGCGGGTTGATAAGCAAGGGCTGTTGGACCTAACTGATTTGCGGCAAAAAATTGATGACAAAACAGTGCTGGTAAGTGTGATGTATGCCAACAACGAGGTCGGGACGATTGAGCCAATTGCTCGGATTGCCTCGTTGATTGATGGTATTCGTCGCCAGCGGAAGCGCCAGCCTAACGCATTGCCGCTTTATTTTCATACTGACGCCTGCCAGGCAGCGGCCCATTTGGACCTGCACGCTGATCGACTAGGTGTTGATATGATGACCATCAACGCTGGGAAGATTTATGGTCCAAAGCAATGTGGTGCTCTATTTGTTCGAACAGGGACCGTATTGTTGCCACAAATCTTGGGCGGTGGCCAAGAAAGAGGGCTCCGAAGCGGTACTGAAAACGTGGCTAATATTGTTGGCCTAGCAGCCGCCCTTGATCTGGTTCAAGGTCGTCGCAAAGCCGAGGTGAAGCGCCTGACTCATATGCGCGACACGTTTATTGATTTACTTACCAAACAAATCCCCGGCATCACCATTAATGGTTCAATCAAGCACCGCTTACCGGGTAATGTCCACGTGAGCATTGCCGGAATTGACAACGAACGAGTCATGATGCAGCTTGATGAATGGGGGGTCCAATGTGCTGTAGGATCAGCCTGCAGTGCTAGTAATGAAGAGCCCTCGCATGTTCTATTGGCTATGGGACTTAGCAAGAGCCAAGCTCAAGCCAGTTTGCGGTTTAGTATGG
>CAYMBM010000008.1:0-10966 GCA_964388705.1 uncultured Candidatus Saccharibacteria bacterium | reverse complement strand
TAAAGAACTGGGCGGATTGTTTGTACTGGGTTCTGAGCGACATGAATCGCGACGTATTGATAATCAACTCCGGGGACGATCAGGGCGTCAGGGCGATCCTGGAATGACCCAGTTTTTTGTCAGTACCGAGGATGACTTAATGCGCATATTTGGTGGTGATCGAATTGGCATAATTATGGATCGCCTTGGCGTTGACGATGAAATTCCAATCGAAAATCGGGTTATCAGTCGCAGTCTCGAAGCTGCTCAGAAAAAAGTTGAGGGCTATAATTTTGATGCCCGTAAAAACGTTGTCCAGTATGACGACGTGATGAATCGTCATCGCAAGGCTACCTACGCCATGCGTCGAGAAATTCTATTGCAGGCGGATATCAGTAAGCGCATAAAACTGTTTATTGACGATGAGACCAAGGCGTTGGCCAAGTCCCCGTTATTGTTAAGTGACCAATTTGAAACGATTGTAGCCGAAGTATTCCCATTCGACGATGGCGCTCTAGATAAATTGTTTGACAGCGAAGCTAGCAAGTTCGGTGGCACACTACATCAGCAGGCAATAAAACTCTATAACGACCGAGAAAAGGCTTTTGACGTGGACATCATGCGCAAAGTCGAGCGCGATATCTACTTGCAAGTGTTGGATAATTTGTGGATGCAACACCTTGAAAACATGGACCACTTACGTGAAGGTATCCACTGGATTAGTGTTGGTCAACGCGATCCCCTTGTTGAGTATAGACGTCAAGGACAACACTTGTTTGAAGATATGCTAGAGACACTTCGCCATGACGTTGTACAGGCACTGTTCAATGCCCAGCCAGTGCCGGCAACAGAATTGGATACGCCAATCGAAACTGAACTAACCCGAGCAGCTCGTCAATCAATTGATAACGCCAGCAAGATTATTGATGCTGAAGAATTTGCTGAGACTGACTTTGTGCCTATGAAAGTTGCCCAGCAAGTAAAAAAGCAGGCCTCAAATAAACGTAAAAAAGCTCGTAAAAACGAGCGACAACGCAAAAAGGCCGCCAAACGTCGAAAATAGCTATATGAAACACACAGTTACCGAAGTTAAATTAACAAATGGCATTAAAGGTTTGTTTATTCATGTGCCTGATGCCAGTGTCATGACCTTTGAGGTGAATTTTCGAGCGGGGGAATACTTAGTTGAGAAGGAAAAATGGGAAGCACCTCATTTAATGGAACATGTACTACTCGGGGCTAATCAGCTGATCCCAAAGGCACGGGCTTTTCAGGCAGAGTTTGAAAAAAATGGTGCCTACGGCAACGCCAGTACCGGTAGTTACGATATTATTTATGAGGCAGAATGTGCAGATTTTGAGTGGGATCGAATTCTTGATCTACTGATGACTGCTATCACCAAACCACTATTTCTTGAGGAAGAGTTTGTAGCTGAGTTTGGAAACGTTCGTGAAGAGCTGATGGCTCGGTCAAACAATCATTTTAGACATTTGAGTCTGGCGTTACGTGAAGCTTATGGGTTTAATGTGCTGACCGACCAAGAACGAATTCGGCTGATGGATAACGTGACCTTAACAGATATAGTAAGACATTATGAAGCAACACATACAACGAAAAATTTGCGTTTTGTCATCGCTGGAAAACTACCTAAAAATCGCCAAAGCATTATCAAAAAATTCCTTGAAAATATGGAATTACTATCGGGTGAACGCCGAATTGCTTTGCCTGATGAAAAGCCACGAGGTCTAAAAAAGCCGCTGTATCTTCATAATGAAACGGTCAAAAATCTTTATTTTTACTTGGACACCTTCCTTCAGCGTCGATTGAATGACAGTGAAACCGATGCCGTTAATTTGATTAACAGTATGCTTACCGAAACGCTCTACTCGCGGATTTTGGGTACAGCACGAGAGCGGGGACTAGTCTATAGTATGAGCTCTGGTATTGGCCAAACCAAGGTTAGTACTAACTGGTGGTTTGGGGCGCAAGTCATGGTAAAAAATGCTGCCGCTTTATTTGAAATAATGGAACATGAAATGCAGGCAGTTTTTGCAGGCAACATTATTGACTCGGACATTGCCGCAGCGAAGCAGTATGCTCTAGGTCGCTTTCAGCGCAGTGGCCAAACGGTTAGTGGCACCGCTAATGGTTATAGCAGCCGTTACTTTTTTGATGGACAGGTCGACGATTACTATAAAATCCCAGAACGTATTGAAGCCATAACCAAAGATATTGTTGTCAGATCTTCTCGGGCCATGTTTAAAGATAGAACTTGGGGTATGGGAATTTTGGGCGATGCCAGCCCAACTTTTTTGAAGGACTTGCACAGCCAGATTGCGCCGCTGTGGCAGGCCCCTTGAATACTGGGCACTGCTTTTAAGTGACAATCCACAACCACTGTTATAATGACAGATATGCAAGATCTAAATCGTCAGTGGCAGATGTTATCAGAACAAGTCAAAAGTGCTGCGGCGCTTTTGCGGCTTGACGAATTAAAACGAGAACAAGAATTACTTTCGCAACAAAGTCAACAATCTGACTTCTGGCAAGATACGGCGCAGGCCCAAAAAGCCATGAAACAATTGGCAAGCCTTGATAGCCGGCTACAACCGTGGACAGATTTAATTCGGGGCCTAGACGATGTTGGCGAACTGATTAAAACTGGCGACACCAGTCTTCAAGATGATTTAGAAAAAAATCTAGCTGAATTAGAGCACACCTTTGATAAATTGAAAAGTTCACTAAAACTATCTGGGCCTTTTGACGATCATGACGCCATTGTTAGTATTCATGCCGGAGCTGGTGGCACTGATGCTCAGGATTGGGCCCAGATGCTCTATCGGATGTATCACCGTTGGGCTGAATCAGAAGGACTGATTGTCCAGGCGCTTGAAGAATCGATAGGCGAGGAGGCCGGACTTAAGAGCGTAACGTTTACGGTGGATGGACCTTTTGCGTATGGTAAATTGAAGGGCGAGCACGGTGTTCATCGTCTGGTTCGCCTCAGTCCATTCAATGCTGATAATCTTAGGCAGACCAGCTTTGCAAAAATTGAAATTGTACCAAAGATTGAAACTCCTGACGAAGTTGCGATCGACGACAAAGATATAAAGATTGATGTGTTTCGTAGCGGTGGTCATGGCGGTCAGAGTGTCAACACTACTGATTCAGCGGTCAGAATTACTCACCAACCAACCGGTATTGTGGTGGCGATCCAAAACGAGCGGAGTCAACTTCAAAATAAAGAAACTGCACTGACTATTTTGCGCTCTAAATTGGCGCAGCTTCAGCTTGAACAACATCAAGACAATGTACGCGGACTTAAGGGTCCCAACGAACAAGCGGCCTGGGGGAATCAAATTCGTAGTTACGTATTACACCCCTATAAACAGGTGAAAGATTTGCGAACTAAGTATGAAACCAGCGATGCCGAGGCTGTGCTGGATGGTAAGTTAGATCCATTCATTGATGCCTACCTTGAGTCGACATTAAGCCATCAATAATAATCTGGCGCAATGCTATAATAGTGCTAATGATTCTATTAGATAGGGTAAGCAAAGTATACGGACGCACCAGCAATGCATTAGATCGGATTAGTTTACATGTTGAGCCAAAGGAATTTGTGATTATTGTTGGCAAAAGTGGTGCTGGTAAATCAACGTTGTTGAAACTATTAACTCGGGAAGAGCGGCCAACAACTGGAAAAATAGTGGTTGGAGGACTTGATTATGATAAATTAAAGGACCGTGACATCCCGCTGCTCAGGCGCAAAATTGGGGTAGTTTTTCAGGACTTCAAATTGCTTCCAAACAAAAATGTGTTCGAAAATGTTGCCTTTGCTTTGGAAATAGTGGGTTATGGCAACAGCGAGATTCAGCATACCGTCCCTCGGGTTCTTGATATTGTTGGGCTCAAAGGGAAAGAAAAAAACATGCCTCTTGAATTATCTGGTGGTGAACGTCAGCGGGTGGCAATTGCCCGGGCGATAGTTAGGCAGCCAAAGATTTTGATTGCTGATGAGCCAACGGGAAATCTAGACCCCAAGCATGCCTGGGACGTCATCAAAGTATTGGAAAAAATCAATCGTTATGGAACGACGGTGTTACTGACTACCCATAATCAAGACATAGTGAATCGCCTCAAGCGCCGGGTGATTACCATTGAAAACGGCAAAATTGTCAGCGATCGAGCTAACGCTCAATATCATGCGGAGAACAAAAAAGTATGACTCACAAATTGATTACACTGTGGCGAATTATTAAAACTGGTGTTCAAAATTTTATTCGCAATGCCACTCTGGCTATCGCGGCTATGGCGGTCATGATTATCACCTTAACAATTGTGCTATTTTCGGTTATTGCTAACGCCACATTTTCACACACTGTGCAGCAAATAACAGATAAGATTGACGTTTCTGTTTATCTGAAAGACAGCGTTAGCTCAGACCAAAAGGACAAGCTGATAAGCGATCTTCAAAAGATTGATAATGTAAAATCGGTGCGCTATGTTTCAAAAGACCAGGCACTGGAAATGTATAAACAGCAAAACCAGAGTAATATCGATCTACTTCTAGCTATTTCGCAAACCGACAACCCTTTGCCGGCCACTATCATAATCAAGCCCAAAGACCCCAATAAACTTCAAGCTATCAAAGACTATTTAGAAAAAGACCAAGTCAAACAGCTACAATCAGACGCTACTTCCTATTCCGGTGATCGCAAAGATGCCATTGATAAGATTACCAAAGCTACTAAATTTTTCCGTGAGGCCGGCTTTGCTGGTGTTGGTATCTTCACTTTAGTGTCAATGTTGATTATCTTTAACACTATCCGGATGGCTATCTTCAACCGGCGCGATGAACTGACTATAATGCGACTTCTCGGTGCCAGTACATGGTACATTCGGGGGCCGTTTATTGTTGAAACAGTTCTCTATGGTATCGTATCGGCGGTTATTTCAGTGACGCTTTGTAATCTGTTATTTGTGATTTCATCTTCAGCTTTTGACGCCAGTAGCTTAGGACTGCTTGATATTAAATTTTCCAATGACTATTTTGCTGGGCATTTTTGGCTCATTTTGACAGCCCAAATCACAATCGGTATACTAATAGGAGCCGCATCGTCCTTAATTGCTACGCGGCGCTATCTCAAATTTAAATCAAGTAAATAATAAAAAAGATTGTTTTATAAAACTGGCTCAAGGAGCTAGCCTCTTTGAGGGCCCATTGAAATACAGGCGGGGGTATGGTATGCTCAAGAAGGTAATGCTAAAACAAAAATGAAAAAATATAGCAAGACCAAATACCGGTTAAAGATTTCTATTATTGCCATTGTGACAGTGATTAGTGGCGGTGCTATGCTGGTGCCCATGGCTCGGGCTGATCAGTTCGATCAGCAAATTAATCAGCTGCGGGCTGACAATGCCCAAAAACAACAGCAGGTTCATGATCTTGAACTGGCGGCCGATAGTTTGCAGTCGACAATAGATAATTTGCAAAATCAGATCAATGCTTTGCAGTCGCAGATCTCGGCTAATCAGGCCAAAAGTGATGACCTTCAACGCCAGATTGCTGCCGCCGAAGTTGAGCTAGCCAAACAGAGGAAACTGCTCGGTGAAGACATAAAAGTAATGTACCTTGAAGGACAAATAACAACTCTCGAGATGTTGGCATCTAGTAAAGATTTGAGCGAGTTTGTTGATAAACAGCAGTATCGAGAGTCCGTAAAGAATAAAATAAAAGATACGCTAGATCGAGTGACGGCGCTCAAGCTTCAACTAAAGACTCAGAAGGACGAGGTTGAACGCTTGCTCAAAGAACAACAGTCCTTACATGATCAGATTGCTTCTCAACAGGCTGAACAACAACAATTACTGGGTCTAAATCAGGGTCAGCAAGCTGCCTTTAATTCACAGATTCAAGACAATAGGAACAGAATTAATGACCTACGTCGTCAGCAAGTACTTGAAAATATCAGATTGTTTGGTGGCGGGGTACAACCTGGTATTCCAGGAGGTGGTGGCTATCCTTGGGGCAACGCTTACTGTAAATGGACTGGTAGCGTCAGTGGTGATTGCTATAATTATGATTGGTATTTCAATGGTGGTGCCTGGGATCCTTGGGGCTATGGCTTTCGCAACTGTACGAGTTGGGTAGCCTACAAACTGGCCAGCGACGGTAAAACCGGCTTTTCTTCTATGGGCAACGCAGCAAACTGGCCGGGTGCGGCCCAAGCGCGCGGAATTGCTGTAAGCTACGGTGGCGGCGCACGAGCTGGAGACGCGGCAGTCAATCCTAGCGGTTATTACGGCCACGTCATGTATGTTGAAGCTGTTACGAGTGATGGACGAATTATTGTCAGTGATTATAATCGACTTGGCGATGGTCTCTACCGTGGTCCTGATGGTGGTAATGCTGGGGTGCTGTCACAAAGCGGCCTGGTGTTTATACATTTTTAAAATTAATAAACGTAAAAGGTATGCGATAATAGGTGAGTTATTTTCGCATAGGAGGGTTTGTGCGTAATCCATTTTCTGGACGTTTGCCAAATAGATTGAACATTATCCGCACACTGGTTGGTATTGTTGTAGCCACAGGCATTTTCTTTTTGGGCTGGGGGGTTGGTAATGGCAAAATTGCTTTTGGCCCAGACGTTGTTTACCGCAAATCAGTCCAAAAAAATTTGCCAGACCATCTTGATTATTCATCTGTTGATCAGCTTTATACCAAGCTAAAAGCTGATTACGATGGTCAACTCGATGTCAATAAGTTGTTGGACGGCTTGCGAACTGGACTTGCTAATGCCGCCGGTGATCCCTATACCGAATATTTTAATCCCTCAGCAGCCCAGCAGTTTAACAGTGATTTAACGGGGACATTTACCGGTATTGGTGCTGAGCTGGGCAAGGACAGTAACAATAACATAATTATTGTGGCGCCGATTAGTGGGTTCCCGGCTGACAAGGCTGGGCTTAGGGCCCAAGATGTCATTGTTGAAATTGATGACAAACCAGCCAACGACATAACCATAAGTGAAGCAGTGCAACGGATCCGCGGTCCCAAAGATTCGGTCGTGAAGTTAAAAATATTTCGTGATAACAAAGAAAGTCTTGATTTTTCAATTACTCGGCAGGAAATCACCATACCGAGTGTAACGACCAAGACTTTGGATGGGAATATTGGCTACATTAGGATTGCTCGTTTTTCTGACGACACCATCAAACTAGCTACTCAAGCAGCAGATAATTTTAAAAAAGCTAACGTAAAAGGAGTAGTACTTGATTTACGAAGTGATCCGGGTGGATTGCTAGACGCCGCAGTTGGCGTGTCGGGTCTGTGGTTACCAGAAGGCAAAACTGTCTTGTCTGAACGTCGTGCTGGAGTCATTATTCGTACATATCATTCAGATGGTCCAGCAACCTTAACAGGAATTCCCACGGTTGTGTTAATTGATGGCGGCAGTGCTAGTGCCAGTGAAATTACAGCTGGTGCTTTGCGAGATAATAATGTCGCTAGCCTATATGGCATCAAAAGTTTTGGTAAAGGTAGCGTCCAACAACTGGAAGATCTGGGTGGTGGTAGTTTGTTGAAAGTGACCATTGCTCGCTGGTATACACCTGACGGCAAAAATATCGACAAAGCCGGAATCAAACCAGATACAGAAGTGAAAATAACTGACGATGATCTTAAAAATGGACGAGATCCTCAACTGGATGCCGCCACGGCCTTTTTGCGCAAGTGACCGACCAAACACAGCAGACTTTACGCTTGAACTTCGTGAGTGACTAGGGTAGTATCTAGACAGTAAACGTAAGAGGTGAAGCATAGTGGCCAAGCGACCAACCAAGTTCGTGTTTGTTACAGGTGGGGTACTTTCCGGACTCGGAAAAGGCATTACAGCGGCCTCTATCGGCAACATTCTCAAAGCTCGTGGACTAAACGTTAATAGTCAAAAATTAGACCCTTACTTAAACGTCGACGCCGGAACACTTAATCCCGCCGAACACGGTGAATGCTTCGTTACCAAAGATGGTGCAGAAACTGATTTAGATCTGGGTCACTATGAACGGTTCCTTGATATCGAGCTGACCAACAAAAGTTCGATTATGAGTGGTCGTATTCTCCGTAAACTAATTGAGGATGAACGTGCTGGCCGATTTTTGGGTAAAACCGTCCAAGTCGTGCCGCACCTAACCAACGCCATCCAAAGCGCTATTTTAGAAGCGAGTCAGGGTTATGATGTACAGATTGTGGAAATCGGTGGGACCGTCGGTGATTACGAAAGTCCAGCTTTTTTTGAAGCGATTCGTGAGCTTGGCACTAGGGTTGGTATGGAAAATTGTGCATACGTTCATGTCGTTTATTTACCGTATCTATCAACCAGTCATGAGACCAAAACCAAACCCGCTCAAAACGCTGTTCGCGATTTACGAGCACTGGGAATCGTACCAAATGTATTGGTAGCTCGAAGTGAGCGTCCAACAAGTAGTAGCGCCAAAGCCAAGCTCAGTGCATTTTGTGGTGTGGCTGAGGAAGGGATTGCTATTTTACCAAATGCTAGAACCGTTTATGAAGTACCACTGACTCTTGAAGAGCAGGGTATCGGTAATTACATTACGAAACAACTCGGCTTGCCGGCGAAAAAACCCCACCATAAACAGTGGCAAAATGTCGTTAAGCACGCCACTACTGATTATGAGCGAGCAGTAAAGATCGCGGTAGTTGCCAAATATATGGACAATCAAGACACTTACATGTCAGTATTTGAAGCTTTGCGTTCTGCGGCGTGGTGGAACGAGGTAAATCTAAATATCATATGGGTTGATGCCGAAAAATTGCATAAAGGTGATGAAGAAGTCGAACGTTTACTTGAAAGCTGTGATGGGATTGTGGTGCCGGGTGGTTTTGGTATCCGCGGACTGGAAGGTAAGATCAAAGCGGCACAGTACAGCTTGAAAGAGAAGGTGCCTTATCTTGGTTTATGTCTAGGGTTGCAAATGGCCGTAATTGCTGCGGCACGCAATGCAGGGTTATCAGATGCCAGCTCGGCTGAACTTGATCCCAGTAGTAATAATTTAGTGATTAATACAATGAACGAACAAAAGGGTAAAGAAAACACCGGTGGTACCATGCGGCTTGGTGATTATCCGTGCGTTATTGCCAAAGATAGTCATACTGCCAAAATTTATGGCTCAACCCGGATTGTGGAGCGCCACCGGCATCGCTACGAATGTAATAATGCTTATCGTGAACAGTATGAAAAATGGGGCATTAGAGCCGTTGGAGTCAGCCCAGACAATCGGTTAGTGGAGATGATTGAGGGCATTGACCATCCATTTTTAGTGGCCAGTCAATTCCATCCAGAGTTTAAGTCTCGACCAAATCGAGCGCATCCCATGTTTGATGGTTTTATAAAAGCCATGATAAATAACAAGGGTGCTTAGCAAATTGTAGACGCGTGCTAATTATGTTAGGATAAGCAATATGGATGATCAGACACAAATACCACAACCAAGTATGAATCCAACCAGCCAACCGGAGCCACCACAACCACCGACAGATCAGTCGCCAGTGGCAATGCCACCACCTGCATCTGTTTCACCAGTTCAGCAATCCCAACCAGCACAAGATGGTGCGGCTGACTCCAAGAAGAAAAAAATTTTGCTGGTCGAAGATGACCAAGGTCTGGCCTCTGTCTATGTCACGAGGCTTCAGGCAGAAGGCTTTGATGTTAAGCACGTACCAAATGGCGAAGATGCCCTGGCTGGCGCCATTGCATATAAACCAGATCTTGTTTTGCTGGACGTTATGATGCCCAAGATTAGTGGATTTGATGTACTGGATATCTTTCGTAACACGCCAGAAACAACCAATCTGCGAGTGGTGATGTTAACGGCACTTAGCCAAGACGCAGATAAAGAGCGAGCTATGAGCTTAGGCGTTGATGATTATCTGGTCAAATCACAAGTAGTTATTGCCGAAGTTGTCGACCGTATCAAACATCATCTCGGTCTGGCCTAAAAACTAGAGCATAATCATAATATCTTGAGTGAGTTTTGTATCATGAAATTGACTTTTCATTAAGCTTATGCTATAGTTATATCTGTTAATTAAAGCAAATGACAGAAATACCTACACCATTAATTGATCAACAACATCCTGAAACAAAGGCTGTGCCAGCGCTCCACATGTTTCAGTCGGCTGGTAGTGTCGAGGCTAAAATATTGGAAGCTTTTGATCGCGGTGATATTACTATTGTCCCAACTACAGACATAACAGATGATCACGTTAATGTTGGAGTTGATAAGAGTGAACTCCAGTTGAGAAATGGTGAGACACATTTTCCACCAAAACTTACGAGATCAGACCTAGGCGAACTAACAGCCCCAGAGACGTATGAAAAAGCTCGAGCTCAAGAAGCTGAACGTATTAAACAGCGAGTTTTGTTTAATGTTAGTGACGAAGCCTGGTGGCTTAATGATGAGAACATACAAGCTGAACGAAAAGACGGGATGGTTACTCAAGTTGAATCATTAAAAATCGGCGATATTACCATTCCATTTGTAAACTTTACGGAGACGATTATCCCAAAGTCTCTTATTGAACGGTTGGCACTTGCCATACAACAAGCTGGCCACGCAACACACGGCCAGGCAGAACGTATTTTGAAAGCCATTTGTGTTCAAGACCAGGACAAGTTTAGTCATGATCAAATTCTGGGAACCGCTCGCGTATCGAGCGGTATAATTAGACTCTCAGCTAATTTGTTCAATGGAGTCCCAGATCAAGGAATTAGTGAAAATAAAGCAGCTCACGTGAATCTTCCAGCTGAGCACTATGCTGAAATAACCTTGCTGCACGAGATCGGTCATCTTGTACAAGGTAACGCTAAAAGCGAAAAGGGTTATGACATTAATAACAAGGGTCGAAGATATAGTGACCTAACAGGTTGGGAGGAACGTTCTGTCGATATAACCGATGATTATGGTG
>CAYMBM010000007.1:0-12134 GCA_964388705.1 uncultured Candidatus Saccharibacteria bacterium | reverse complement strand
CATCACCCGGCCAAAATACAAAAAAATTACTGAATATTTTAAGAGAACAAGGGGTGATAACGGCTGCCTATCCATCAACAAATGACAGGGAAGACGTGAAAGCTGACGATGAAGCATAAGATTAAAAAGGTCTTACGACGAGATAAGCCAGACGAGACAGTACCAAGTGGTGAGGCCGTACCCCGAATTACCAACGAAACTATAGCGGCACACCGTGAAGAAGTGCTGGGCAAAGCTCGCAAGTATATTTATCCTTTGCAGCACTCCAAGCACCGAATTGTCATCATATCGACCACACTATTTATCGCCGTCATTGTCGGTTTTTTCACCTACTGCACCTTGGCTTTATATAAGCTGCAGACAAGCTCAGCCTTTGTTTACCGAGTAACGCAAGTGATGCCTTTTCCCGTTGCCAGATCAGCGGGCCATTTTATTGCCTACGAGAATTATTTATTTGACCTTCGGCACTATACACATTATTACACCACTCAACAAAAGCTAGACTTTAAAACAGCTGCCGGCAAGCAGCAGCTGGCCGATTTTAAAAAACGGGCGCTCGATAAAGTTGTGAACGACAGTTATGTCAAGAGACTGGCGGCTGAGAGACACCTGACTGTTACTGACCACGAGCTAAACGACCAAATTACGGTGGTCCGTAATCAAAATCGTCTTGGCAGTAGTGATAAGGTCTTTGAGGATGTCTTGAAAGATTACTGGGGTTGGTCGCTCAACGATTTCAAAAGAAGTTTGCGTCAGGAAATTTTAACCCAAAAGGTTATTGCGGCACTTGACACCCAGACTAACGCACGGGCTCAAGCAGCGTTGGATGAGTTAAAAAGCACTAACGATTTCGCCGCCGTCGCTAAAAAATACTCTGACGATATCAGCAAAGATAACGGCGGAGAGTATGGTTACCCAATTGACCGAACTAGTCGAGATCTGACGGCCCAAGCAACCGACGCCTTGTATAAGTTAAAACCGGGTGAATATTCAGGCATAGTTAACACCGGTTATGCCCTGGAAATCTTCAAGGTTATCGAAACCAATGGTGATAAAATTCGGGCTGCTCATATAGTATTGAACTTCAAGGATATAAATAGCTACCTAAACGATCTAAAAGACAAACAAAAAACCCGGGTGTACGTGCGGGTATAGAAAACTATTGTTAAATTTCCGTAAACGTGTACCATAAGGGCTAACAGGTCTCTTGCGAGTCATTTTATGTGTTCGGATAGAGAAATAGGTCGTCCTGTAGAAGAAAGTAGAAAAGGATACATAAATGGCAAGTAAGTTATTCGTAGGGCGATTGCCTTACAAAACTACCAGCGAAGAACTCAAAGAGTTATTTGCAGCTCACGGTACTGTTGAGTCAGCCGTTGTTATCATCGATAAATTTACTGATCGATCCAAGGGTTTTGGCTTTGTTGAGATGTCTTCTGACGAAGAAGCAAAAGCTGCTACGGCAGCTCTCAACAACTCTGAAGTCGACGGTCGGCAAATTGTCGTGAGTGAAGCTCGTCCGCAAGAGAAGCGGGAGTCTCGCTCATTTGGTAATGACCGTGGTGACTACAGACCACGCGACGATCGCCGCTAGTCGGTGAACAGCAAATAAAAAGGCCCGTTATGGGCCTTTTTATATTGGCAAAAACCAGGTTGGTATGAAAGTTAGATCTTTGCTCTGGTTTATGGTATTAGGGCCGCAATGGCCAGTGCCGATTCCTCGACCTGGCTTTTGCGGGATAGTTCCTTAAGTATGGGGGCACAAAGATCAACCCCAAGCACCAAGTCATATTGCGTAGTTTGTCGACCGGCTCTGTAGGTATCAGCATCAAAATCCAAAGGTAGTGTCGCATGGTAAACCTCAATCGCGGGCTGGGCGGCTAGGTCGTCATCAACCCAAATACCTGTGTCATCACCTTCAATTCTCACGCACGAACTTACCGCCACACCTAAAGAGACAGTCAAATGCGTAAGTGTTGGCCTTTCGCCCGGACGCCCAGTACTTAATCTTCTGCCATAACCGTAATTGACTTTACCTTCCTCAATTCTCCCAAAATCCAACTCGACTTCGCCAAGCAATATATCGTTATCGTCGTAGTTTATATCAGACAACGACCCGCTTCGCATTACTATAACTGGCTCACCATCACGGCCGCGGAGGTCACTTTTTAGGTTATGTAGGTAGTCAGATATTGCCCGCCGCTGTTCTTGATAATCACCCCAGTGAGCGACAACAAAGTCACGTCCCAAGTGTTCTGCTTCAGGCAGAAGTGTGGGGTCAAGTGTAGCTAGCTTCAAGGCGGCAACATGTCGATCTTCAGCAGTAGGAAACTCATCGTCGGTACGCTTAAAGTCCAATTCTAAATCTGCCTCGGCTTTTCTGGCCATTGGTTATTCCTCTCAAATCCGGGGCAATTATAAACCTATTTGTCAAACTAGTGAAGGATAGTGTAAAAAGCGCATTACTATTTTAAGCCAAGGTGTTTATGGCTAATCTACCAAATGATAATCAGGAGCACTAAGTTCTTCCAGTAGAGCAAGGCTTGCCGCTCTATCAAAATCATGGCTGTCAGGACTATCAAGTTTGGTCATTAGTGCCATCATAATATCGGTGCGAACTATGCTTCCATCTTGTACACCCCAAATGGCCACTGGACCAAGATGATCAGAAGCTGCGTTATCAGAACGTTCTAAAATGCGTGCTAATCGGGCTTGAGCGTCGGGATTATAACCAGTTAGAGCCAAGGCTTTTTCAGCTGTCTCAACTTGTATCTTTCCCCTCAATTCCAGTCCATCTGGAATGCGTGGTGGCATAAAGCAAACTGTATACCCACTCAAGGCTTCTGTCAAATCACGCAACTGACAACAGAAATTTTGCTATAATAAGCATAAAAATAATAGAGGGTGACGCTAAACGTCGTGAGATTTATTGCATTAATTCCAAGTAATCACGAGGCTGGGTCTTTGGTTATAGAACGTAAAAAGTTGTGGGCAGCCCTGCTGATCATCGGTGGGAGTTTGCTCGCATTGCCAGCTATAGCCAGCGCTCTAACCTTGTTTTCTCAAGGTTATCTGGCAAGCGGCAATCCACCAGCCGGTTCAATAGTGAGCTTGCAAAAAGATACAACTGACCGCGTCGAAGCCGCAACTATCGAGAACAATGGCAATATTTTGGGTATTGTGATCAACAACGGCAATTCCCAGCTATCCCTGTCTTCAGGTACATCTACTCAAGTACAAGTGGCAACGTCTGGTGTTGTCCAAGTTCTGGTATCAGACATCAATGGCAAAATTTCTAGAGGTGATTCAATTACCGCTTCACCCATTGCCGGGGTGGGCATGAAAGCCACCGACAATATAAAAATTGTTGGGGTTGCCCAGGATAATTTTCCTAATAACACTGCCAGCAAGCAAACCTACACCGACCAAAAAAATCAAAAACACGATGTTACGCTTGGTGAAGTACCGGTACAAATAGATGTGTCGTACTTCTTTAAGCAGCCAGATAAAACGCTTGTTCCTCAAGCCATCCAAAACATTGCTGATGCCTTAGCAGGTAAGGATGTCAAAACTTTGCCCATTCTTATCAGTATTGGGATCTTTATTGTGACGTTAGTCGTTGTTGTGAGTATTATCTATGCCATGATTCATAGCAGCATTATTTCAGTTGGGCGAAATCCAATGGCTCAAGCAGCGATATACCGTAATATTATTCAGTTATCGGCGCTAGTTATTGTTATCTTGGCAGTCGCAGTCGCAGCAATTTATATGGTACTTTCCAGGTTTTAATATGAGAGACACCATCTGGCTACAACTTATCTTAATCGTAAACGTTTTCATTATTGGCTTACTAACTCCCTTTGTGGTGCGCTACGCCCGGGCCCATTTTGGTCATGCTAAAGACGAAGATGAACAACCACCACCTAAGCCAGCCGAGCACCTATCAACGGTGGTAAGGGATCACACCTTGAAACATTCTCAAGAACGGTTTCAGACAGCTATCAATCATTCGGCGGCAGTATTGCAGCAAGAGCTTGATGCCACGGCCACTCAGGTCAATGATCTCGTAAAGCACCTGGCCACAGAAATTATTAGTAGTGAGCTAGAACGCTATCGTGGTGATCTGACACAGCTTCGTAAACAAGCCGGTGTTGATATGGACGGAATCAGGACTGAGATCAGTAAGCATACCGATGAGCTGAAAGCCAAGTTGGCCGAAGAAATGACCATTGAAAAAAAACAACTGCTTCAACAAATTGATACCAAACTTGGTGATGCCGTAGCGTCGTTTTTACTGGAAGCTCTAGGACACAATGTGGATCTTGGTAATCAGGCAGCGTACCTGACAGCTTTACTAGAAGAACACAAAGCTGATTTTATAAAAGAGGTGGCAGATGAAGATAAAGCTTCCTGATAATATCTGGTCACAACAGGACGTTAAGTCGGTAACTTTGGAGATTAAGCAATTTGCCCATTGGTTTGCTCAATCCAGCGTTAAACAACGTTATGCTCAGGGTGGTTCAGAAGATCCAAAACCGCCGTTATCAGAAACGGCTACCACAGTTTTGAATGAATCGATGAATGGGCAACCGCTGACTCAAAAAAGTCTGGACGAATTAATTGCCGCTCTGCACAACATTGTTGACAGTACTGCACACCTGACGGTTACATTAGCCGGGCCAGCACCAAACGAACTCAAACGGACGCTTATTGTCTGGTTTCGTAAAAACCTTGACCCGAATATTCTAGTCACCTTTCAATTCAATGCCACCATTCTTGGTGGTATGGTGATGAGTTACGGCAGTCATACCTTTGACTGGTCATTTCGCCGACAGATCCTAGCTGCCCGTACCAAATTTCCTGAGGTATTACGCCATGTTTGATAATCAAGTCTTTCAGCGCTTGGTCGAGGCCAATCAGTTGACTGGTGAAGTGGTAGCTGTTAATAGTTTTATTATTGAAGTCAAAGGTCTGGAAGGGGTCCGTCTAGGGGCGCAAGTACTCTTTGAAAATGGACAGCGAGGGCTGGTGCGCGAAGCCTATGGCGACAAAGTCATCCTTTTTAATATCGATTCAGAAAAAATGGAGCCTGGTGTTTTGGCAGTGGTAGAAAATGATCTACTAAGCGTGCCAGTTGGTAAGGAATTAGTTGGGCGCGTCGTAACACCTATGGGTCAACCGCTTGATGGCAAGGGGGCTATTGCCACAACTGCTACTTCCGGTATCTTTAATCCGGCACCCGGCATTATGGCTCGCAGCATGCTCAATCAACAATTAGCCAGCGGCGTGGCGGCAGTAGATATGTTTTTCCCAGTGGTACTCGGCCAACGTATCGCCATATTGGGCGACAGTAAGTCCGGTAAAAGTACCTTTCTAAGTCAGCTCAGCGCTCAACAGCAGGGAACTGACCGAATCGTAGTCTATGTGCTTGTTGGCAAACGTAAAGTTGACGTGGAAAGCCTGTTATCGGGCCTACAAGCTTCTGGAGCTATGGATCATACAATTGTGGTGCTGGCCGATATATTTGACTCGCTAACACTATCGTACATCGCTCCATATGCTGCCTGTGCCATGGCCGAAAACCTCTGGTATAACGGCCAAGATGTGGTAGTTATTTATGATGATCTGAGTAGTCATGCTGAGGCTTATCGACAACTTTCACTTCTCCAAGAAGTGGACCCTGGTCGCGACTCCTATCCTGGTGACATGTTTTATGCTCACTCATCGCTTCTGGAACGGGCTGGCAAGCTAAAGGCCAATCAAAAAACGCTGACTGCCTTACCAGTTGTGGTTACACCAAATGATGACATTACCGCCTACTTATCCACTAGCATTATGTCGATTACTGATGGCCAGATTATCTTTGATTTAGGAGTCTTTCGTCAGGGTATTCGGCCAGCAGTTAATGCCGGACTATCGGTATCGCGAGTCGGTGGTCAAGCCCAAACCGTTCGGCAAAAACACTTGTCTGGTAACCTTTTTAAGAAACTAGCTAAATATCACCAGGCCGAAGAGTTCTCTCACTTCGGGTCCAGCTTGTCGAAGGATGCCAGTGTTGATCTTTTACTAGGCAAACAAATTTATGCCGCTTTGCAGCAGCCTCCCGAAGTTCGTAACTCACTCACCGAGCAACAACTTTTACTAGAGACCATTCTGTTGGGTGAAGGTAAGGCGGAAATCGACGTTGCGGCTTTGAAAACAGCAGTCAAACAAGTTGCCGGTGAAGTAAAAGATGAAAAAGACTTTGATCATCTTGAAGCCGAACTACTGAAGAAGCACACAATCCAAGCCAAGGCGCCGGTCAAGCCAGTTCCGGCACCTACACCTAACTCATCATCAGCTAATCCACCGGCCACTAAGCCCCAGGCACCCCCCGTAAAAACAGAGGAGGCCGCTCATGCGTAGAGCTAGTGCCATTGAAAAAGAAACCGAGCAAATTACTACCGTTGAAGATTTAACCGGCGTATTTGAAAGTATTGCTAGCACCCAGGTTGCCAAGGTTAAGAACAAGGCTCAGTTATCCAAGGATTTTTTTCTGTTGCTCTGGAAGCGGTACCGCGAAATTCGAGTTGACCCACACTCACGAATTACCAATCGTGACCAAGGGCCACAAAGTACTAAAAAAGTTTTTATTATCATTTCAGCCGAGGCCGGTCTTAGTGGCGATATTGACCAGCGCTTGATTGAAGCCATGTTACAAGAGTATGACAGAACTAATACCGACATCGTAGTGCTAGGTAGTCATGGTGCTAATCAACTAAGACAGCAGGGCATTCCATTCATTCGGTACTTTCAAGTACCAGAAAGCGATAGTTACATTGACGTTAGTCCAGTCATAAAAGCCATAAAGCCATATTCCAAAATAAAGGTCTTTTACGAGGACTATGTATCGCTTGGTGTGCAAGAGATCAAGACGATTGATCTGTATTCAACCATGCGGTCTATGAGCGAAGGAGCCGATGGCGACGAAGAGATTATTTCTGCGGCCGATACTATTTTTGAACCATCACTCGATAGAATTGCCGACCAAATGGAAACAACCATGATGACCCTGGCATTTAGCCAAGCAATTTTAGACTCGACACTGGCCCAAAACGCCAGCCGTTTTAACGCCATGGCCATGGCCAAAAAACGGGCGTTCGAATTGGTCAATTTGTACAAATTAGACTTTCACCGTGCTAAACGTTCTGAAAGCGATCGTCGCTTGCGTGAAGTCATGGTTAGCCTAAAGAAAAAGAAGAAAAGAGAACAACGGTGAGCGATGAAGTATCTCAAGCTCCGGCTGTTCAAGTAGGTATTATTCAGTCACTCCGCGGACTAATGGTAGAAGTTGAAATTTTGGGCGAACGGCCTGAGGAACGTGAATTGTTACTGGTTGACGGTTACCCCGAGGTTTTTTTGGAAGTCAACCACTTTAAAGCCAATACGGCAGTATGCGTTAACTTAACGAACAGCCAAGTGCTTCGCTGTGGACAAAAGATTGGTCGTACCAAGACCAAAGTTAGTGTGCCTGTTGGAGAAGCTACACTGGGACGAGTTTTTAACGCCATTGGCGAACCGCTGGATGATGGTCCAGCGGTTACTGACAATCGACGCGTCATCAGTGAAGCTACCGGTACTAAAAGTTATCGGAGTACAGCCACCAAGCCGGAACTACTCGAAACCGGGCTGAAAGTTATTGATTTTTTGACGCCCTTTGTCAAAGGACGCAAGATTGGCATTATCGGTGGAGCTGGTGTTGGTAAGACCGTCTTAACTATGGAAATGATCCACAACGTTACCCGCAGTAAAAAGAGTCTATCAATTTATTGTGGAGTTGGGGAGCGAATCAGGGAAGGAAATGAATTGTACGAAACCTTAAAAGAGACCGAAGTGCTCAAAAACACCGTGATGTTTTTTGGCCAGATGGATGCCACGCCGGCCATTCGATCAATGGTTGGTCCGGCTGCCGCCACGGCTGCTGAGTATTTCCGTGATCAAAAAGGGCAAGACATACTTTTCTTTGTTGATAATATTTATCGTCACATTCAAGCCCTGACAGAACTGTCGACTAACCTGGGACTGATTCCATCCGAGGGTGGCTATACACCAGTGGTATTTTCAGAATTACGCCGGCTTCAAGATCGCTTGAGTTCGACCGATAAAGGTTCTATAACCTCTGTGCAAGCCGTTTATATCCCCGCTGACGACCTGAGCGATCCTGCCGTAGAAGCAATTCAGCAACAGCTCGATTCAGTATTAGTGCTATCCAGGGCAGTGGCCGAGAGTGGAATTCGACCAGCAGTTGACTTGCTCAAAACCACATCTTCGTTACTTACACCACAAATTGTGGGCGATCGCCATTACAAGTTAGTCGGCAAAGTACAGGCCATTATGCAAAAGTATGATTCGCTCAAGAACATCATCGCCATCGTCGGAGAAAACGAACTTTCGCCAGCCGATAGAATTGATTATCAGCATGCCAAACTGCTAATAGAGTATTTTTCCCAAGACTTTTCGGTGGCTGAGCACCTGACCGGTAAACCAGGGCAATATTTTACTCGTGACCAAACGCTGGACGGAATTGAAGAGATTTTGAATTCAACGGGTCCAAAACAACCTGAAACAACCCCGAAACCAACGAAGAAATTTCAACAAGCAGAAGTAATTCCATCTCCGCCCGAGAAGCCAACCGCTACTCATCAACCTACAGCTACTTCCACTCAGCAAACTTCAGCCCCAACGACGCCACCGGCGTCTACACCACCTATTCAGTCAGCAACTCCGGCCCAAACTCCTAAACAACCATGAAACAGCCAAGCTCAGACCAACTGACCGTTATCGCCCGCAACCCGTTTCATATATATTATGAAGGTCCGGCACGAATGGTCTCGGCAGCCAATGAAGTAGGCAAGTTTGATATTTTACCCGGTCATGCTGACTTTTTCTCAGTTATGACACCAGGAGACGTCATCATTGAGACCGATAAAAACAACATTACGTTTCCCATTCATAATGGCATTATCAGTGTCAGGAGTGATGAAGCCATACTTTTTATCAATATATAGACTGTGCAGCCTACTGTTCGACAATATAATCAAAAGCGTAGCCACCGGGTGATAAGCCACCGGCAACGTATATAGTAAAGTTATTAGTACTTCGACTGACATAAAAACTATCGGCTGCGCCGCCAGCAATAATAGGAGCGGCCCCTACTGGGGTAATAATGACGTGTGGCGTGGTGTTGTAGGTGGTGGCAAAAGTAATAACGGCTACAGATCCACCGCAGGCCCCAGTGCCGATATTGACTGCCACCGTACCTGCGGAGTCGTTGCCACTAATAGAAACTGTGCCGTTGGAACCGTCACAAGACCCCTTGCTGACGCTTGGTGTGGTACCGCCGGTGATGACGTGTCCACCAATAGTGAACGTACCAGTAGAAGTGAAACTACGGGCACTAAAGGTTCCGCCAATTGATAGGTTACCCGAGACATTTAAGCTATTAGTAACCGATAGTAACTGGGTAATGGTGACAGCACCTTGCAGGCGGGTTGTGCCATTTACCAACAGGTTGTTTCTTAGATTCAAGCTTGACGAAGTAGTATCACCATTTACATTGAGTTGAGTTAACGATGTGTTTCCAGCTTGGAGTTGGGTAAAGCTAGCGTCACTAGCACTTAATTTACCATTTAAGTTTAGCTGTCCTGCGATGTTAACGTCGCCAGCGATTTTTACTTTATTTTTAAACTCGGTACTCGGTCCAATGGTCAAAGCTACTCCACTGTCGCCAACCGAACTACGATTTACACCCAGCTTGTCCAGTACTTCCTGGCTGATAGTCACTTGACCACTAGCTTGATCGTTCAGTTTGGATTGTTTTCTTAATACAAAAACCAACACCAGGGCATTAATTGCCAATATCGCTACTACCACCGCTAAGCCAATAAAAGTGGCCTTATGACTTGGTCTATAGGTTCGACGACGTTTTGATTTGGTAACCTCCTGTGTATCTGACGAAGGTGATGATGGGTCTGTCTCGGATACTTGCGAGCCATCATCAGCCCGGGGTTGAAGAACCTCAGGTTCTTGCGAAGGGGCTGGTTGATTGTCAGGTGCAGGTGGTGTTGCACTGTCCATGCAGTTGATACCTCAGTGATCTGTTTTTGATTTGTATGACGCTTGGCCTGAGGATAAGTTAAATGCTTATCCTAATCCATGTATAGATTATACTAGCTTTAGTGCATATGGTTGGCAAATGCGGATAAAGCAATGATAAGAATAGTAGTCATAAGATCTCTTATAGTGGTAGCCGGTGCCATTGGCATTGTGCTTAGTCTGTCAGCAATAACTTCGGCTGATCCATCTTCGTCAGCCAATTATCAACTGCAAGAAACGGTGGTGGGGGGTAGTGGTCTAGATTTTTCACAATCGACCAATTATCAGACGCTACAAACATCTGGTGTATTGGGAATTGGTAACTCAGCTTCGTCTGGTTTTCAAGTTAATAATGGCGATGTAACTACCGGTGACCCAGCATTAACTTTTGCTATAGATTCAGCTAGTGTGAGTTTTGGTAGCTTTTCGGCGGGTAGCGCAACCGTTGGTACTGCTACCTTTGAGGTGATCAACTATACGAGCTATGGCTACGTTGTCCAAATTCTTGGTAATCCACCAACGTCAACTGGTGGTCATACTATTACAGCCATGTCGAACACCGCTCCTTCGCAAGCCGGTACCGAACAGTTTGGTATTAATCTGGTAGCCAATACTTCTCCAACATCAGTCGGTACTAATCCTGATCAGGGACAGTTTGGTTTTGGTACGGCTTCATCCAACTACGGTACTGCCAATAATTATCGCTATGTAAGTGGTGAAACTATTGCTTTGGCTCCCAAAAGCTCGGGTACGACCATTTACACCATTAGCTACATAATAAATGTTAACAGCTTAACACCGGCGGGGCAGTATACGGCTGCTCAAACGCTGGTCTGTACGGGCACCTATTAAGCAAAGTTATCCACAGCCCTTTGTTATTTTTATTGACGACGTCATAATACTTATGCTACCATCACCGTTGTAAGTGTAATTGGTTGATATAAAGTCAATCACAAAACAAAAAAAGTACATGAAAAATATCAATTTACGACGAGCACGTACCCTACTGGCACTTATTGGTGCCGTGTCTTTTGTTGCAGTAACAGCTGCCACATCACTTTTTGGCGGTGTAGCTTCTGCTGCTCAAATCACCGCTCGTAGTCTGACGCTTCAAGCTGGTGTCACCGATGGTGGTTCCAAGCCTAGTGGCGTGGTTAATCATCTGTTTAGCTTTACAATTCCAACTACCAACAATGTTGGCTCGATCAAGTTTCAATATTGTACAACTGCTGCTAACTCGCCAGCATTCCCGACGTGCACAACACCTGCCGGTCTAACAACTACTTCAGCAACCATGGGTAGCCAATCTGGTGCTACTGGCTTTACCTTAAACAACACCACAAACGGTGCGCCGTTTATTACCCGCTCAGCTGCCAGTATTTCATCTGGTACGGCCGTCACGTATCAGTTACTTAGTGTTACCAACCCAGACGCTACAGATTGTCCTGCTAACTCGGCTGCTCCTAGTTGTACATTCTTTGTCCGTATAACTACCTACGCCTCAACTAATACTACTGGTAGCCCAATAGATTCGGGTTCGGTTGCTGCCTCCGTAAACCAGGGAATCGATTTAAGTGGCACTATGCCCGAGTCGCTGGTCTTTTGTACCGGTGCTACTGTTGGAACAACCAGTGGTGTCCCTGACTGTGCCACCGCCACAGCTGGCACGGTCAGCTTTAATCAGTTATTTTCTCCAACCGATACCGCCACAGCTACCTCACAGATGGCCGCTTCCACCAATGCCGGCTCCGGCTACATTATCACTACTAATGGTGTAACCTTAACTTCTGGATCAAACACTGTTACCGCCATGAGCGCCTCCACGACTGGTGTACGTGGTACCAGTCAGTTTGGCCTAAACTTAAAGGCTAACACCGTTGCTACCTCCACGCCGGCAGTCGGTACAGAAGTAGCACCTGCAGCCAACGCTACCAACTACAAAGGTCAATCCGTTGGCGGTTACAGTACAGTTGATAATTTCAAATATGTAACGGGTGACA
>CAYMBM010000006.1:0-14537 GCA_964388705.1 uncultured Candidatus Saccharibacteria bacterium | reverse complement strand
AACCTGAACACCACCTTGAAGTTCAAGATTAACTTCTAAGTATTGATTATGTTGCCTATTAAACCTGGTCACCAGAGTAAATTTTTCTGTTAAGTAAGGCACTAAATCTGACTTTAACAGCCCTTCCTTAATAAACTCGGGGTAAATGATAATGCCATGGAGTGTAACTGAAAAGTCAACTCTTTCATAAACATAAACAAATGGATACTGACGTATAAAACCACCGATGCCAATTTTTCTTGCTTCTTGCATTAAATCAAGTCCATTTTTCTTGAAAATTTGGCGCATCTTGGAGAAAGTTATGACACCACCATGATCACCTACTGCATAGCGAACAAGCGGAATCGTTGAGTTGCCAGTTAAAATAATCTCGCCGTCCACTTCTTCAAATTCAATGAATTTGGGGTTGTACTGCGTTAAGGTCGGGGTTTTTTCAATTTGACCAAAAATATCCTGAAACAATGGTAGATTCTTTGAAGCCATTCTACGAATAAGAATGCTTATTGGAGTCTCGTAAGCCATTGCTCCTATATCAGCGGTACCATAAATATTTAAGGTATCGAGAAGTGGATCGGCCTTTGTTTTTTTACAAATATAGTCCCGATAAGTTTCAGTAAATGCTTCTGCCGCAAAAAGTAAACGCATATTAAGCTTACTCAGGTCGATTTGTTCAATGGATGCTTCATCAATAATCTCTTTTACAAACGGAGGATAACCAACCAATATAGTCTGCCCAAACTGTGGTGCCAATTGTCTAAGTGCTTTGATAACCTCAACCTTATTGTAACCAACAGGTAATAAAGAGGCTGGGTACTTTAGTCTTTGAATTGCAATTTCAAATGCTCGCAGCGTAATAACACCGCCTATCCAAACTCCCATACCGAACGCAATTATCACAAGCGTAGGTTTGTTATTGGGATTGGGTTTTTGTTGAATGTAATCTTGTATTAACCATGAATATTGCCAGCTCAATTTTTCGTCTCTCGGGAAGTAGTATGGTACTCCTGTGGAACCAGAAGTTGAACAAAAGATTAATGGTCCATTAATGTCATCTTTTCGTATGAGTTGATGTAAGGGATATTCTTGCAGATAGTTTTTTTTGCTCGTGAAAGGAACTGTGTCAAAATCTTTTTTCGAAATTAATTTTGGATCAACCCCCCTGTTTTTTAGAAAATCATCATAAGCAGGGACATGTTCAACAACATCTCGAAACAGTTTTATGGTACGCTCAGACGCCATTACTTACACTTCCTTTATGTATTCGATTGATACTTATCTCATTTGCTATCCTATGTGGAGCAATTTTTTTCTTTTTTGACACCGAATAGATCTCATCTAAGGTTTTTTGAATGTCTCTCACCCTTTGTAAAACCCTTTCTTTTCTAAACCCGTCGGTTTCAAGTTCATCGGCAACATAAATTAGCCCACCAGCATTTGATACGTAATCTGGAGCAAAAAGTATTCCCTTTTTGTATAACTCATCCCCAGTACGATCATCAAGCAGCTGATTATTTGCTCCTCCAGCAATGATTTTGGTTCTAAGTTCTTTTATCACTTTTGGTCTCAATTCTCCCCCCAATGCACAAGGCGCAAATACATCAAGCTTTTCTTTATGAATGGACTTCGGATCTACAACTTTAACATTGTTCAACTGTCTAGCAACTTCTTCACATCTTATTTGATCAATATCTGCTATTACTAATCTTGCTCCGTCCTCGTTGAGTAATCTGGCCAGTTCACCCCCAAGTTTTCCAACACCTTTAATTCCAATAACACGATCTTTTACAGAGTCAGTATCGAATAAATCAGCTAAAGAAGCCTTTATCGCATAATATACACCAAGCGCTGCCATTTTTGAGGTTGATAAATCCCCCCTATCACCTTCACTAACACCAAGCATATGACTTGTATATCGAGCCATCTCTTTTACATCATCATCAAAAACACCAACATCTGTTCCAGTTTTAAATAAACCTCCCAATTTCTCAACATATTTTGCATAAGATTTAAGGACCTTATTTCGATCAAGATTTTCAGAGGCAATAATAACAGCTTTACCGCCACCCCAAGGCAATCCTGCAAGCGCACACTTATAACTCATGGCTTTAGAAAGATTTAGTGCATCCTTCAGTGCTTCTTCTTCTGACCCGTAAGTCTTCCAGCGTGTACCGCCTAGCGCTGGACCTAGATCTGTATTGTGAATTGCTATGTAACCTTTTAACCCAACTGCGTCATCTGTGAAAGCAACAATCATTTCATGGTTATCGAATTCTTTATAAGCTCTAAAGTTTCGAGACTGTCTTTTCATATATTTTCTTTCTGGGTTTTTGTCTAACTGGCAACAACTTGAGTTAGGAATATCATCAGAGATATATTACAACAAAATGCAGAATATTCAAACGTTTTATCCCAGTATATATAGGGCGTACATCTCTGTTATACTTTTAACTGTTAGCACATTTATGAAAAAGACCCTCAATCAAAATATTGAATCAATCCTTTCCGTCGCATTGCTGGCACCTTCTGTGCATAACACTCAGCCATGGCGTATACATGTTGATGAGAATACTATTAGTATTGATATTGATCCCCAGTATCAACTGACTGACGGTGATCCAACGGGTCGGGAAACAATAATAAGCCTAGGCATATTTGTTGAAGCCATAACAATTGCAGCATCTCCCTTTGGCCTACAGACCAAGACAATACATTTTCAAGATCAAAGGGCAGTTATTGAATTTGCCTCGACCCAGGTAAAGAAAAACAAATCAGAATTAGAAGCCCTAAAAAACCGAGTAACAGATAGAAGCATCTACAAACATATCGAAATAAATACTAAAACTAAACGCTTACTAACGAGATGTGCTCCAAAAACCAAAGCCAAAATCTGGGTTATAACTGATCAAGATGAAATCCAAGAAGTAGCTGACTTAACAGCTAAAGGCATCGGCTTGGCCTTGAGTAATCCGAGTTTTCGGCAGGAGCTTAGCAATTATTTAGTTGTCCCTTGGTCGACCAAAAAGCGTGGCATCTCCACCTCTAGTCTATATATTCCAAAATTATTAGCGATTTGCGAGCCAGTATTGATCCGACTTGGGATAGGTTTAGGATCAGAGGTAAAGCTTGAACACCGACGATGGGAATCGGCCAGCGCGGTCATTCTTATTACAACTGTCGGTGATATGGCCGACTATTGGTTTGAGGCTGGAAGAGCCTACCTAAGGGTTGCACTACGCATTGAGGAACTTGGCCTCAGCCAAGCAACGTCAGCTGCAACTGTTGAAGCATCAAATTATCATGAGGATGTTGAAAACCTTGTCAGAACCAGCCAACGTTTGCAAAGTGTTATACGGATCGGCAAAGGCGCCGCCCGCCGCAATCATTCGCCCCGAGTGTCCGTAAAAGAACTTCTCACATAGACTTAACTGCCCGAAGGATAACTTTTGTATGTTTTTTGTGACGCCGTTTGTAGTTCCTAGTTTGATGTTGCGCCAGAAACTGCTTTTCAAGTGATATCACATAGCGACCAGATTCCAGCGAATTACCCAATGCAATGTTTTTAACCGCAAAGGCCAAAACACCCCCGGTCATCATGACAGTTGAACCAAGTTGGGGGTGCGTTACTATCGTAGTACCGATCTTTAGAAGAGACTTCTGCATCTTAATCGACATGTTATGCGGGTCAATGATAGACACAGCATGTTTTGTCCATTCACGATAATCGGCAATTTTTTTACTCAAAAGGCTTTCGATGCCGGGCACCATATCATGAAATAGTGGTCGATTGGGCTCAAGGTCAAACCGTTCCACATCCAGAATGACCGTGTCACCAATTTCGGTGGCCATAAGTACCGGGATGTTACGTTTTTTAGCTTCTGCTCGAATCCGCACTTTCATTTCGATATCATCAATTTCATCTATGGCTAACTTAACAGGCCATGGTTTATCAAAAATCTGGCCAATGTTTGCACCCGTTACTTTATCAAAGGTCGCTATTGTACTATAGGGATTCATCTCGTAGATTTGCTCGGCAATGGTCTGAGCTTTGCTTTTACCGATGCTTGTTACCCCTGTCAATATTCGGTTAAGATTTGAGCCACTAATAACTGCCCCATCAATCAATTTGGCTTTTCTGGAAATACCTGAAATAGCTAAAGCTTCGGCGCCGGCACTGCCAACACTCATTCCAAAGCAAGCCACCTCAAAATCAAATAGTTTTTTCTGCTCTTCAGAAGTAATTAAATCGCGATTTCGTATGGTTCGGAGCGCTTCAAAATCGTCCTGTGCTAATACATGTACAAGCTCTCCTGACCATGGATAGTACACCCAATTACCCATTTCCCAGGACTGTCGTTTACCGTAATGTTCAGTCAGCAGTTCAGCAATCGACGCTACTTGCACTGAATGGTTTGCCCTATATAAGTGAGCATTTTTACTAAGTAATAACTCAGCATATTGTTCGCCGTAATTATCTATGACATTTGTTATGTCTTCGTTTGCAGTCAAATCTTCTAGTTTCTTTTTGCCTGCAGCGGTTGCCGGAGAAATAATGATGGGGGCGTTCGCAGATGACAAAGTATGTTTTTTAGCGGCCGCCTTTAAAAATTCAGGATAATTGCGGCTCGGATCGGTAGTTACAAGTTTTTTGTGGCCCATGGTTGATAGTACTTAACTACCTAATGATAAATGAAAGATGTGAATCTGGAAAATATCGGGCGACGCTTCATTTAATTAAAAATGGGGTCGCCCGGTTCCTGGCTCGCGGTGGGGTGGAGGCGAGTTGCCTCTGGCTCCACCCCCGCGAGGCGTCATCTACTTCGTTTCTTCTGACGACGCTTGTACCCGAAGGCATCGATCATCATCAGAAGCTTGTGCCGCCGGAAGACGTACATCCAGTGCTGACCCCTGACCATGACGAAGGCCATGTACCCAAGCTTGACGCAGGGGTCAGGATTGACAAGGACATCAATGTCCTCGAGCGGATACGCGTCACGCAGATAGTTCATCGCGGTATGTGCCGCTCTTGCTGGATTGCGAGTCACGAACGCCCGCGCCGAATCGATGCCTGTGGCTGAAAGTCTCTGTGTGAGTTCCTCATCCAAAGAGCAGTTGACAACATCGAAGCTGTTGGCGAAGGCCTGCCTCATGACGGCTTCATCACTGAAGTCGAAGGTTAGCTTCGACCCGAATCTGGCAAAGATCCGCTTGACGGTCTTCATCTGCCGGGGGGTTTGCGCACTCCATATGGTGAAACCGCCGTCGTGAAGGGGTGTAAGCCGGTAGAGCTTGCTTGCGATCAGGGTCACGAGTACAACGATGACAATTCCGATGAACGACATAGCCGCTCACCTCACTTTCCAGTGTAGAACAACAGGAACTAGGTATTTATACCATAAAAATGTAATTATTAAAAGTCCCTCTCTTTTTGCATTAAATTAAAAACGTCGTACGATGGAGGCATGGCGCAGAAAATTGCAATTGTTGACATCATAGAAGATGAGCAATCAATTGCTCAGATGTACAAGCTCAAGTTCGAAACCGAGGGTTTTGAGGTCTTTACCGCCGAAAACGGTGTCAAAGGTTTAGAGGTTATAGAAAAACACCGTCCGGATGCGGTTCTGCTAGACCTGATGATGCCAGAGATGACCGGTGCCGACATGCTCAAAAAATTACGGAACACTGACTGGGGCAAAGATATTAAGGTAATTATCCTAACCAACGTAAGTGAGGAAAACGCCCACGATCAAGTCGAAGCTCTCGGAGTTTCCGGCTACATTATTAAGGCTCAAACCACGCCACATCAAGTAGTAGACAGGGTAAAACAAATTATTGGTACTGCGTAAGCATTGTACTAACCCTATTATTTACGTACCATTAACGTATGACAAAAGTCGCTATCATTGAAGACGACACCGCCATCTCGCAGATGTATCGTATCAAGTTTGAGATGGAAAACTACCAGGTGGAAACGGCCGAAAACGGTAAAGTTGGGCTAGACCTGGTGGCCAAAATGAGGCCTGATATCATCCTGCTGGATCTGATGATGCCGGAGATGACCGGCGACCAGATGCTAGCTGAGCTGCGCAAAAAGGACTGGGGCAAAGACATCAAGGTCATTATCCTAACTAACAAAGGCGAACAAGAAGCACCGGAAGTACTGAAATCGCTTGGTGTCCACCGCTACATTGTCAAAGCCGAGATGACCCCGCGCCAAGTGGCCGAAATGGTCAAAGCCGAGTTGGCTGCTAAGTAATACGTTCGAGTTCAGTTATAATATAAGCATTATGGGCAAGAAAATTGCCATCATTGAAGATGAACCGTCGATCCTTGAGCTTTATAAGTTAAAGCTGGGGCGCGAAGGCTATCAGATCGCTACGGCCATCAACGGCCAAGAGGGCCTTGCCATGCTCGAGAAGTTTCGTCCGCATTTGATTTTACTAGATTTACTGATGCCCGAAATGAACGGTGAAGAAATGCTAGAAAAATTGCGCGATACCGACTGGGGCAAAAACATCAAAGTGATTATTCTGACCAATGTCAGTCGTCAAGAAGCTCCGGAGTCTCTGTCTGATCTCAACATTAGCCGCTATATTATTAAAGCCGAAATGACCACCAGCCAAGTCGCCGATCTTGTCAAAGAGGTTATTGGCGACTAACCTGCTACAATTTCAGTATGAAAATTGCCATTTTGGGATTTGCCCGAGACGGTCAAGCTGCTTACGAGTACTGGAACCGAGACGGTAATGAACTGACAATTTGTGATGAAGACACTTCTATCAAAGTGCCGGATGACGCATCCTCTCAGTTAGGCCCAGATTATTTGAAAAATCTGGTTCAATTTGACATTATTGTACGAACTGCCGGACTGCCACCAAAACTGATTACGCAGGCTAACCCTGATTCGCCTGATATCCTCAATAAAGTCACAGGCAATATCGACGAGTTCATGCGAGTTTGTCCTACTAAAAACATTATTGGAGTCACTGGCACCAAAGGCAAGGGCACCACCTGTACGCTGACTGCCAAAATGCTCGAGGCCACCGGCAAGCGCGTTCATTTAGGTGGCAACATTGGTATTTCAGCACTAGAGCTGCTTAAGAATGATATCCAGCCTGACGATTGGGTGGTATTGGAAACAGGGGCTTTTCAGCTCATTGACATCAAACGTTCACCATACAACGCCGTGTGCCTTAGTGTTGAGGCTGAACACCTAGATTGGTTTACAACTTTGGACAAATATCTGTTAGCCAAGCAACAATTATTTGTCCATCAAAGCCATGATGACATAGCTATTTATTATGCTGATAACAACAACGCCAAGCAGATTGCCAGCGTCAGCCCTGGCCAGAAAATCCCATACATGAAAAGCCCTGGAGCCGAGATCATTAATAATCAGGTCACCATAGATGGCCAAACCATTTGTGACATCAATGAAATCAAGCTGCTGGGCAAACACAACTGGCAAAATGTCTGTGCTGCTGTCACTGCCATTTGGCAGGTAGCGCAAGGTGTTCAAGCGATAAAGTCTGTATTGACTACTTTTGTTGGCTTACCATTTAGGATTGAATTGCGGCGCGAGATTGATGGTATCAAATTCTATAATGATTCTTTTGCCAGCGCTCAAGATGCTACGGTTGCCGCTATTGAAGCAATTCCAGGATCTAAAGTCATTATCATAGGCGGCTACGACAGGGGTTTACCGTTACAAGCATTTGCCCAACAGATAAAGCAGCACGAACGGGAATTGAGAAAGGTTGTTATTATAGGGGAAACGGGCGATAAAATTATCGCCGCGCTGCATAAAGTTGGTTTTAGTAACTTCATACGCTTGGATGACAAAGATATGCCCACTATCGTGAGGCTGGCGAAAGATCAAGCTGAAGTAGGTGACGCAGTGGTACTGTCGCCTGGCTTTGCCAGTTTTGATATGTTTAAGAATTTTGAGGTTCGCGGGCAAAAATTTAATGAAGCTGTTGAAAACTTATGAATAAATACCAGAATTTTATCTTCAAAGATTATAGCCTTGAGGACAAGAAGCTCATCCTCAAATACAGTCTTGATGACGAAGTCATTTTTAAAGAAGTTTACCGATTTGACTTTGACTTTCAGCCTAACGTAAATGAGGCGCTACTTGATAACGTTCTGCAGTCTTTGTTTTTTATGGCTGGAGTATCCTATTACAAAACTTATTTGCCACCAAAAATAGTTGTAGAAAAGGGTAAACTTGACCAGCCAAGAGCTGATTTTTTTGGTAAGACTTACCAGAGGGGTTTGGGTGAATACTTTTACCTAAATCGCCTCGACCCGAATTTGCCTGTAAGCTTCCCGACTAACTCTCCTGCTATTGAAGCTGTATCGGCTACTGGCCAGGATGGACTTCTAGTAGGTATCGGTGGCGGTAAAGATTCGTTAGTCAGCGTTGAACTCCTGCGTAGCCAGCCAAAAGTTGCCACGTGGAGTGTTGGTCACCGTTCACAATTACAACCTTTGGTAAAAGAAATTGGCCTGCCCCACTTTTGGGTTGAACGAACTTGGGACCCTAAGCTTTTGGAACTTAACGCTAAAGACGCTTACAACGGTCACATACCAATTTCTGCAATCTTGGGGTGCGTAGGGGCAGTGGTGGCAGTATTAACAGGTTATAGTGATGTTGTCGTATCAAATGAAAGTTCTGCTAGCGAGCCAAATTTGGAGTATCGAGGCATAAAAATCAATCACCAGTACTCTAAATCACTGCGATTTGAAAAAGACTTTCAGACACATCTACATAACACCATTAGTGAATCAATACGCTACTACTCATTCCTACGTCCACTGACTGAAGTCCGCATTGCTGAAGTATTTACCAAAACCGGTTTTGATAAGTACAAGGACGTCTTCAGTTCCTGTAATCGTTCCTTTACTCATGACCGTGATCATATGTTCTGGTGTGGTGAATGCCCAAAATGCGCTTTCACGTTCCTAGTGCTGACGCCTTTTGTTTCTAGAGAAGAACTAGAATCCCTCTGGGGCGGTAAAAACCTACTACTCGATCCTAGCCTGGATCAAACGTACAAGAACTTACTAGGCATTGAAGGCGACAAACCACTAGATTGCGTTGGTGAGGTCAAAGAGTCACGTGCCGCAATGCTCTTAGCCCAACAACAGTATCCAGAACTTTCAAAGTACCAGTTTGATATCCCAGCGGACTATGATTACAGGCGGTTAAGCCCACACTCCATGCCCGACGAACTCTACGAAACTCTGATCAAGCAACTTGAGCCATAGTTGTCATTGGAACAAGTTTCCCTTGATCTTCTCTAAATTCGAGTAGTGCGTGGTAAGCAATTCCGATCTCACCCAAGGCGGACGCAGTTTTCCCCCGACTTCGATCACTCACATTAATAGCATGTTCCACGTTACCCCCGTGTGTGCGTACCATATCAGCTAGTTCAAGCAGAGAACTTCCCGTTGTCCCGATGTCGTCCACAAGCAACACATCCCTACCTTCTACATCCCCACCATGAAGACCATAACCATTTTCAATATCATTGATGTCGCTTTTGTCCATATTGGCTATTACCCATTCGGTGCGGCCGTCTGTTAACCAGGCAGTAACAACAGCTAGACCATTACCGCCCACTCCACCACCAGCAACCGTTTGATACAATATCTTTTCATCACGTGCTTTGGCGACAATTAGACTGCAAGCCCTTTGCATCATCCCGCCCGCATTAAGACCCCTACGATGATCAACATACCAGTGTGACATACCGCCAGCCCGAAGTTCAAACGGTTCGTCTCTATACTCCACCGCCTTAGAACTTAGTACTCCTGCAAATCTTTTTAATTCTCGTTTATTCATTTTTTAGACTCCTACGTGTCGAATGAATGACATTTTCGAACAAAGCACTAACCGTCAGCGGTCCGACCCCGCCCTTTTCGGGTGTGATAGTAATGTTCGGCAGTTGACGGACATTAGCTGCCACGTCGCCGACTAGTCCGTTACTGTCAGTAGCCACGCCAGCATCAACGATGACACTTTCTGGTTTGATCATGTCATTATTGATAAGCCCGGGTACGCCAGTAGCAGTCACCAGTACATCTGCTTGGCGAGTTGTTTCTTGAAGATTTTTTGTTTGTTTATCAGCTACAGTAACGTTGTAGCCGGACTTCTGCCAAATCTTCGCCAGTGGGCGACCCACTAACCGCCCATGACCAACAATGACTAAGTTCTTCCCCGCAAGATCAACGTTGTAACCGGCCAGTAACCAATTGATGGCCATGGGTGTAGCTGGATCAAATGTTGTGTTTTCAGCCAGTCCATCAACGTCTTTGTCCGCGGCTACGGCATTTAATATTTCAGTGGTTTGAGCTGGATCCGGCAGGGGAATTTGCACAATGATGCCATGAACACTGGGGTCTTTGTTGAGTTTTTCAAGATGAGTCAGCACCTCGTTCTGCTCTATCGTTGATACTTCAACGTCAACACCAATATCCGCCCCGTAGCCAGTCTTAAGTCGCATGTAACTGTCTACAACCGGATCGGGGTTGGTTCGAATAATGACCAGTTTGGGAGTTATGCCATGTGCCTGGCGCAAGCCACTGACTGCCCGAGCCTGTCGTTCTTTAACAAAACTAGCCAGATCACTGCCATTCAGAAGTTTCATGCAGTTAATGATACATCACTGGGGGTGACGGTACTACTGGATAGGGCTTGGTGGCGTTGCCGGCGGAACGGATGAATCTGGTGGAGGCATTGCTGGTGGAGCTTGAACAGGTGACTGGGGATCAGTCGGTGCTGACGGTGCGTCAGGTGTGGTCGGCGCGCCGCCGCCAGGTGCTGTATATGTTGCCTTGCCCCAAGCTAACATTGGAAAGCCGATAAACGGCAAAAAGAGCAACACCAGTCCAAACATGGCACCTTTACCAAAGGCTTTGGCCAGATCGAACAAAATAATCAGACTGACAATTATGTTGACAAAGGGTATTAACAGCAACAAAACCCACCATATAGGTCGGCCAATAATTTCTAGCTCAACAATAGTGTTATAGATAGGAACAATAGAGGCCCAACCCGGCTTGCCGGCTTTGGTAAAAACTTTCCACATGGCGGCAACCATCAATACGGTAAATACCAAAGCGAAAATTATGGCAAACATAAACCCAGCTGCACTGCTGCCGGACGATGAAGTGGTTACTTCGGCTAATCTTGATACTAAAACTGACATATAACTCCTTTGTTTACTAAGCTTAAGCTGATTGTACGCTGTGCTAAGCTTACTGACAACAGTGGCTTGGTTTTAATAACTTAAAAATGATAAGAAGGGATACTGGCCATGTATGTCGTAACCACTCACATCCACCAATGCCTTAAGTTCTTCCCGGCTCATTCGACGACTTGAGGCTATACGTTCTATCCAACCAGCCTCGACATTATCAATCACTGCTCTGAGCATATTTCTTGTTTTGGTATCTGGAACCGTTAGTCTGGCCACTTTTGGCTGAGTCAGCTCGGCCTTATGTTGAGCCAATCGATCAGAGAAAGATGGATCAAGCTGGCTGAGCCGTTCATAACCAGTAGCGGTTTGAACAAGTGGGTCAATTTGTCTGACTTTAAAGGGTGGCTGGTCGAAATCAATATGTTCGTGGCTATAGGTGACGTCGGCGTCGGCTTTATCCATAATCGTGAAGCCGATTGGCATATAGGTTGGAAATTCGTTCAAATAAGTTTTAAATTCATCACTGTTGAGTGGTTTAAAATTGCCCGCAGCAAGTACTTGGTCGTAATTATCGTCGGTCGAGAATTGTTGCAAGTAGCTAGCAATGCGGCTGGATCGTCCAGGCCAAACATACTGCCTGCGATATTGAGCGATGGTTCGCATAATGGCATCCAATGTATTACCACCTAAACTAGGGCGGGCTAAAGCCTGCAGCTGGGTAGGGTCAGTCACATACATCAAGTCTCGGGGATGAATATCTATAAGCTGAACCAGCCCAGCACTGCCTCTTGGGTCAAATACCCAAGTGTCAGGCGCCCCGTGCTCGGCATAAAACAGCTTGGTACGAAGCATGAGTAGTTCCTCTAGAAAATGATGCGTTGGTTCCGACCAATGTTCTTGTGACAGCAGTAGATACCCCTCGGCAAACAGTCTGGCCCGCTGTTGGTTGGTCATGGCCAGCTTGTTATCTGGCGTTATTACAAAGTCACGCACACCAAAGTTCGAATTGTAAATAATATCATTCCAGCGGTTCATTTCTCTTAGGGCGTAATCAACTCGGTCAACACACAGATCAGGTGCTGGTGCCTCAACCCAGTCCGCCTTATCTGGAAAAACAACAGCCACAGGATCAATGTCATGTTCTTTTAGGATGTCAGTAATACCAACTACGTCTAGAAAAGTCTTAAGTTCACTGTCATGCTGGTCCTCTGATTCACCAACCCCTTGAAATAACCAATCACCAATATGTGAACCGGTGGTGTGTGCCATGTCCGATACCAGGGTTCGCAATTGATAGTTAACGGTGTCTTCAGGGCTCAGGCCAGACTTATCGGCCATTTTCTTGACAAACAAGACGCTTCCCCAGATATGCTCAAATCGCGAAAAGGCAGCAGTATTGGGAATAGTTGAATACAAAGGGGGCAATGTCAGTTGCTCAACAGCTTGCAATCGTCTCAT
The DNA here is from genome assembly GCA_964388705.1 of uncultured Candidatus Saccharibacteria bacterium. Classification (GTDB taxonomy): domain Bacteria; phylum Patescibacteriota; class Saccharimonadia; order Saccharimonadales; family OMJO01; genus OMJO01. The sequence goes on along the minus strand of CAYMBM010000006.1, from coordinate 1,878 downwards.
AGCATTACTATAAAAAACTTCACTAAGCACCGGGGCCTCCTGACGCAATTCGAGCCGACCATCATAGCCCATACCCCACACCGTGTCGCTAAAAATTCCATCATCCATATCACAGTTTGGCATAAACGATGTGTTGGTAAACATATTGCCGGCCTCCCAACCTAAACCAGGAAGACGTGAAGGCGAAAATCTATCCTCAAAACCAAACCGTTCCATTTGTCCTTCTGGGTCTTGAAAACTTGGCAGACTATTCCCGGTACTCATACTCTTATCATCCGGAAACAAACCATTATGTGCAAGCATATGCACTAATCGATGATAATTGACAATAATTCAACTAAATGATAAGATTTGCGAAATTGTATAGAGGCAAAGGCAAAATTATGCTCGGTAGCAACCCCAAAAAGCATTCATCAGTACTTTCAATGACGACCGCTGAACAAATAGAGGCCGTACTGGCTGATGCCTGGATTATTCACGCCCATACCACCAATTTTGGTCCTCGGGTTGTAACGCTTGAAAAATCAACTCCTCAATACGAGACAGACAAACACGATCGTAAATTAGTCAGCCAAGTCATCGTTGGCAAAGGTGTCAGTGTAGAGGCTGCCTTAAAACAAGCTTTGGTGGTTTTTTATTTTGGCAAACGGCCAGCCAAGAAAAAAGCTGACCAACATTTATATTCGGAAATTCCTTTTGAAAGTAAAAGCATTGTTGACAAATGGTTGATGGAACATCGTGGTACTCTGCGCGCCTTCAAGGACGAAGACCGCCAGATTGTCTGTGTTTTCGCGGGTCTTATGGACCCTAACAGCTCCGTTCCTGAACCAGTTAACTTTCACGGTACTGGCCACAATTTCTTATTGGCTTTGCAGAACGCCTTTGCCCCAAGTGGGCCAATACGAACGCAAGCAACTCAACACGTGACGCACATCACTGTCCAGTCATAAGCCTGCGAGTTTGGGCTTTTCCAAACCCATTGATCACTAAAACAACTACTCATTCAATCACCGCCAGGTGTAAACTAGGCTTGTGACAAGTCCTAGTTTCGAGACTGCACCCGTTGATAATCTAGCAAACCCTAGCCATGGCTGGTTAGCTAGACTTGAAAGACACTTTAGACTTACAGACCGTAATATTACCTATCCGGATTTGGATGTTATTGGAACAAGAGAAGGCAGTTTTTGGGGAAAACCCAACCGCTTTAGTGTCAAACAAAGAGTGGCAGCACTAGCACTAACTGCTTTGGTATGCGTTGGCGCCATTGAACATAGCAGAGTTAGAACTGCCGTTGGCCATTTACCCAAAGCTACACCAGAATTCGAGCAAAAGGCTCAGGGTGACGTACAGGCTACACTGCAACCCCAATATAAGATAGCTACTGCCGACCAGCGAGTAGAGATGACATTTATCAACGGCGATCAGTACGGTGCCTCTTTCTTGCTAACTAATGGTAGCGGGGCACTTGGTTTTTTGAGTGAACATTTAAGAGGTGATCCAAATCAAGATGGAGTTTGGGTTTCAGCCTTAGATCCAGACAGTAGCAACTGTCTGGCTGGTGGAGCTTACGACACTAGCCAAAATCCTAAAGTAGGCGGTGGGCCCGAAGGATCTCATGCTTGGGCTGAATCTGTGTTTGGTGGGGCAATAATTATTGTGCACCCCAAACCTCACGCGCATATGTCGCAAATTATTTTAGAAAACGCTAACAAGGGTTTTGGTCACCTGGAGTTTGATACTCGAGACCCAGCTACCGAATTGGTGGCCATAGCCTCGCACTGTATTCCGTCGCCAAAGTGACAGTAAGAGCGGTTAACGGTTGAAATAACAGGGGTAATTCTATTAACTGGAGGGCCAGCGGGGACTCGAACCCCGGAC
>CAYMBM010000005.1:0-14593 GCA_964388705.1 uncultured Candidatus Saccharibacteria bacterium | reverse complement strand
GCTGCATCAGTGATATGATAATTAGACTGAGATGGAAGAAGTTAAGAATAAAATTCATCGGATATTAGCACCGAGGCTGATTGTGCTAATTGGGACTACTTCGCCTGATGGCCGCAAAAATATTATTCCGATTAACAACATTACCTCTGTTAGTACTGATCCTGGAATGGTCGTCATAGCTGTTTATAAACCATGGATCACGGCGGAGAATCTTAAAACTGCCAAACGGTTCACTATTTCTGTACCAACGAAGGACCAGCTTGAATTAGTTTGGAAGCTTGGACAAAAGTACTCCGGTTATGATTCTGGAAAAGACAAGATTGACGAATTTAGAAAAAATCTTGATCTCGATTTTTCCGAACATGGACCGGTATTAAAAGGTGCATTGGGCTGGATAGAATGTAAAATAGTTGAATTACCTAAGGATGTTGGAGGGAATCATTTGATGGTAATTGGTGAATATACAAAAGCTGTGATTAATCCTAAGTTCTACACAGAAGAGATTAGTCCAATAAGTAACCCCAAACCAATCATGCAGTGGGAGCGCAATAACTTTTCTGCTGCGAGTGATATTTTCAGTATCGACTATTTTAAAGATCCAGATCCAAAACTATACTAAATATAGTAAAAATTCAATAAAGTTGTATAATACCATTCCACTATGAGTAGGCGGAATGAATGGAATGAGACTTTGGATGAAACAATTACAAGGTCTCGTGCACAAGGCGGCCTTTTGGTTTATTCAATGGCTCCAGAGGAAGTAATAGAAGTTGGTATTAGCGGTAGAACCCCAGAGGGTATTGATATTGAGCAAAGTAGAAACATTACTGCTCGGGCTCTGGGTATTAAAAACGGTGCTTTAGAAATCTTGGATGATACTGCTGAAATAGATAACTGTCGTGGCAAAGTAATTTGTCTTGGCTCATATGCCTTTAATATTGCTGGTGTGCAATTTAGTAGTCCGGGACTATTAAGGGGTTTTATAGCTTTTGAAAACGGTGTGGTTGTTGATCAAAGTGCCAGTCATTTTACCGGTGAAATACCACCAACTTACCTCATGGCAGAATATAGCGATTTGATTCTTGAAGACCAAGTAATTTTCTAAGACTTACGTGATTTAAAATAAATGCTATTATCGTGGTGAAATGGGAGAAGTGACTGTTCGAGTGAAGCCAGGAAGTAAGAAGGGGCCACTCGTACAACCAAGTTTGACCGGTGAGCTTTTGGTGTTTGTACGCGAGCCAGCCATAGAAGGCAAAGCTAACCGAGCCGTAATTGAGCTGTTGGCCGAATATTTTGAAGTTCCAAAAACCAAGGTTAAATTAGTTAGTGGACGTATCTCACGTACCAAAGTATTTCGCATCCTTTGATGCTAATTTGCTATATTAAAGTGAAATGAGGGATTTGAGTCAGCGGGCAAGAGAAGTAATTGAAAAGATTAATTATATTACGCTTGCTTCGGTCACGCCGGAGGGCAAGCCGTGGAATTCGCCGGTTTTTGCAGCTTATGATGGCGAGTTTAACTTTTATTTTGGTACTCACCGCGGCAGTCAAAAGGCCAAAAACCTGGCTGTTAACCAAGATGTTTTTCTTGTCATTTATGATTCTACTGTTAAAGCTGGAGACGGGGAGGGAGTTTATGTTCAAGGTCAAGCAACTGAATTGACTGACGAAGAGGGAATAAAAGCCGCGCATAAACTGATTTGGGACAGGCATTCAGTGCCTTACTGGAAGCTGGAAGAATTTCAGCCAGGCTCACCATTAGTATTGTATAAAATTGTGCCCCAAAAAGCCTGGATGAACGACAATGGTCGGGCTGACGGTCATTACATCGACATTCGTACAGAGATAAAGCTATAATAAAATCATATGAGTGAAGCCAACGAGGGAGTTGACCACTCGGCTGCGGTCGCCAGGGCAGCCGAGGATGTTATAAGTTACCAACCTATGGCATTTAGGGAGCTTGGTGAAGCGGTAGATGATGTAACGGGCATTCTAGTTCCTGAAGAGGTGCAAGGCTTGCAGCGAAGAGAGGTTATTATTGCTGTCCTTGGCATTGCTGGTTGCACGGCTGCCGCTGTTATTGGTCAAATGTTTCGGTCGAGAGAAAGTTAATTGTGGCTAAAGCAAAAACGACTATTCCGCAGCTCAAAATGAACTCTGGTAATGACATACCCCAGATTGGTCTGGGGCTTTGGAAGATTACCGATGCTAGTGAAGTGGATCGAGCTGTTGCAGCAGCTATAGAAAATGGCTATCGCCATTTTGATAGTGCTCAATATTACCGAAACGAGGATTTATTAAAAAATTCCTTAAACAAGGTTGGAATTAAACGTGAAGACGTGTTCATAACCACCAAGATTGCGAATAATAATTTCTTACCAGGCAGAGTAGCGTCAAGTTTTGAAAAATCACTGCAAAAACTAAACACAGACTATGTTGATTTACTACTACTGCACTTTCCGGTAACAGTGTTGCGAAAAGGTGCCTGGAAAAAGCTTGAACAGCTGTACAAGGCCGGTCAAGCTCGGGCAATTGGTGTGAGTAATTACACCATTCGTCATCTGGAACAATTGTTGAAAGAATGTAGCGTTGTGCCGGCGATTAACCAGGTTGAACTACATGTCTTTTTGCAGCAACCCAAACTAATCGAATTTTGCCGAAAACACGGCATAGTAGTCGAGGCCTACTCGCCATTGGCTCACGGGCAGGGAATGGATGATGCCACGCTCGGGGCAATTGCCCAAAAGCACGGCAAAACACCGGCGCAGATTATGCTGCGCTGGTGCGTTGAGCAGGGGCTGGTAATCTTGCCCAAATCGGTCCACCCTGAACGTATTGAGGAAAATGGGAATGTTTTTGACTTTAAACTAGACCAAGATGACCAAAAGCAACTTAAAAACCTCGATAAAAACCTTAGAACTTGCTGGGATCCGACCCATATACCATAAACCTGTTGAAAAAATAAGAAAATAGTATATAGTACTGCTGATATGAGTGAGCATGATGAGCAATCTTTGGACTATGTTGAACTAGATGCAACAGATCGTGGCCTGTTGGGTCCAACAACAATGCTAGACCTACGCACCTCAGCTGGTATAGAAGATAAATCTGTTGAATATTGGCAGACTATTATTCAAGAAGCCGAGAGCGTAGTTATGGTCAGGGACAGGCGCTCAAACCTATTGGTTGGGGCCGGTTTTTTGGTGCGCCATACAGAAGACATATTGGAAATTGCCGATATAGCCGTTCGTTTTGAATACAAAAGACATAAGATTGGCACGCAGATTTTTGAACGACTTTTCGATACTGCGCTTTCAGCCGATGCGACTGAAATTATAGCCACGCCTCGCGAATCAGTAGCCAATTGGCGTACTTCACCTGACGATACCGATCAAGAGTGGCAAACTAAGTTTCTGGGACGATATGGTTTTGTCCAAACAGCAGAACATAACCTTCTGAGATATAAAAAAGACAAGCGCCCAACTCAATTACCCGATCAGCGAGAGTTATGGGATAAAAAACACGCTCGAGGTGATCATGCCGCCTTTCGACAAGAACCAAGCCCTTTTGGCAAAGAAGTCGAAACGCTATTACCAAAAAATGCTCTAATACTTGAGCTGGGTTGCGGCGTTGGAGGCGACGCTAATTATTTTGCTGGACGAGGGCACAGTGTCATCGCCACTGATTTTTCTGATGTTGTCATAGAACAAAACCGGGAAGTGTTTATAGATTCGGAGATAGACTTCAGGACAATGGATATCAAAGAGTCGCTTAAGATTGAAATTGCACACTTAGAAGCTATATTTGCACATTTGTCTCTACATTATTTCGATGACAAAACCACTAGAGTGTTGTTTGCCAAAATTGCTGAACGTCTTCAGCCTGGCGGCATTTTTGCCTTTGCCTGCAAAACACCAAATGACTATGAATATGGCAAAGGCCGAGAAGTCGAACCAAATTTATTTGTTGCAGACAATGATCATATCAGGCATTTTTTCACCGCGGATTATGCGCGAGAACTCCTTGGTGATGCCTTTGAAGTTATTTCTATGAACGAAGTTCGTGATAATGGCTCAACCATGGGCACCGCCTTTTTGCAGGTGATTACCAAAAAAGTTTAGCTTCAACTTAGGCTGATCGTAGAAGCCTGCGATGGGCTTTGACGTCGTGGACTCGCAGATAACGGGCACCGGATTGAATAGCAATACGTCCTTGCTCTAGGTTGGCCTGAGCCGTATAGCGCTGGTCTTCACCTAAGAATCGTTTGCGTGAATAACCAATTAGTACCGGAATACCAGGCACTTTCTCGGCAAAGCGTACTAGTTGGCGATTTGTTTCTGGTGACTTGCCAAAACCTACGCCCGGATCTAGGATGATTTTTTCTGGCTTTACGCCGGCGGCGATCATCTCATCATGTCGCTTGAGCAGCTCGTGCTTGACCTGTTCTACGGAATTGACCAACTTATCTTCAGTACTATGGGCTAGTTGGATGTCGCCTTTGACCCAAAAGGGAAGGTGACTAACAATACACGGGAAGCCAGTTTCTACAGCAGCAGCTATCATGTCCGGGTTCTGGAAGGTGGTTACGTCGTTGATGATAAAATCACCCAAAGCCGAGGCCTTCCTAACAATTTCTGGATGGTGCGTGTCCAGAGAAATCTGAAAATCTGGATACCTGGGTAAAACCACAGATAAAATGGGCTCCAGACGCTGCCACTCTTCGTCAACCGTTATTGGTTTGGCTTTTGGGTTGGTAGCTTCAGCACCTATATCAACAATGACAGCTCCATCAGCAAATAGTTGATGAGCTTGAGCTATGGCTTTGGCTGGATCAAAAAACTTGCCACCGTCGCTAAAACTATCAGGGGTAACATTGACTATCCCAACTAATTTGCATTGCTGACCAGCCATCATTAAATCCCCCTAGGCAGCTTCCCTAAATGGATAAATGATGGTTGGAGGGTCGGTCATGTCACTAATGCTTTTGGGTTCAAGAGCCGGTACAGATTCCAGCGCACCATCACGGTACCCCATAGCCGACAAGACACCGTTGGTTACTAAACCAACCCAGCGTATTTGTCGTCGATGTAAGGTAATAGCAGCGTCAGATCCTTCCACTCCAAAATCCGTCTCTGTTCTACGGCGTAAATATTCAAGATTTGCTGCTTCCTGTTCATATTGTGCTAAAGCCTGATCTCTGATCTCAGTTGCAGTTGGCACCAGCAGTCCGTTGCCGGTCGGCTTATTGTCGCCATCTCGGTGTCTTTGAAAGGCGAAAGCCACTCTAACTGCGTCGACCACGTCAATACCCACCACATCTGGACTTGTTTTTTTCTTTAGGTAATCCTCTTGGTCGGTCGCGGTAAAATAACAAAGCTTTTTGGCTGTCCCACTTACGGCCATGAGGAAGTTAAAAATATTGTGAGCTGTCCAAAAGTCACTCTGGGGGTCCTCCTCTAAAGCATCCCCCCATAATCTTTGACGATCATGATGGCTATGTGTCTTTTTGATTTGCACATTTCCATGATCATCAAGCGGCAAAGCCAAACTTGCACGCATGTCCTCAAGGTTATCAAGAAACTTATTCCTATCAGACATTGATTCGACACATTCATCGTGGACCCAATCTGTTATGACTGGTGCAATGCGTTCGGCAAGACCTGGTTCCTCAGCGATATACTGCAACATGTAGTTATTATGATACAAAACTTTGTTATTGCAATATCTGATAAGATAGGGGAATGAGTGAAAAGCTGTTCAATGTTGGCATCAAAGCCATCATCAAGCGTGATGACAAAGTATTGATTGTCCACAACACTAAAGATTTCTGGGAAGTTCCCGGTGGGCGAATGGACGGAGATGAAACCATTGAACAAGCTCTGAAACGCGAACTCTACGAAGAAATTGTTAATCTGCAGTCGTTTACTATTGGCGAGCTCGTCTACGCCGTCCGTGTCCACAAAGACATCAAAAAGAATGTCAGTTTAGTGTTGATTTTTTACCGGGTAGAAGCTGACTTTACAGGTGATGGGCCCAAGCTAAGCCCTGAGCACGATGAATACCGCTGGGCCACCAAAGAAGAAGCACTTGAAATCATTTATGATAAATACAAACCAGCGATCAGAGCTGTGTTCTAGGTAGTGTAGCGACGATGGACGTCGAGTGTGCCATTATCTCTTAGTTCTTCGTAGTGTGCATCCATAGCATTCGCGTTACCAGGGTGTGTAATGTGACCCAAGGCACGCGTTCGTTTAGTCATAGCATCCACTTCAAGACCTGGCGCACGAGCGGCGCGTATACGGTCTGGATCAAGATTAAACGGACGTGCTTCAGCGTGAAAATCTGGTGTTGGTTGAACATCTTCTGGGTTTGGCATAGAAAGGAATTATAGCATAAGTGGTCTCTTTTGTCTACATTAATACACTAGAGCAGGAGCACAAACTTGAATAATCTAAGCTTTTGTGCTGTAATAGTACTATGAGATATATTTTGGGAGTTTTGGCGATTATTGTTATAGCAATAGTGGCTATTTTTTGGTTGACGCCCAATTCATCGAAGACTTCAAAACCCAAAAACGCTCAGGTTACCAAGTTAGCTGATTATGCCACCAAAGACTCGAAGGTTATTTTTACTGCTCAGGGCAAGGTTGTAGGTGAGGATCAGTTTACGGCTGTGCGCATCACCGTTAGCCAGAGTACCCGAACCATTGATATTCTGAAAGGTTACGAAGGCAATGTCGAAACTAGCGAGCAACTTGCCAATACCCAACCTGCCTATGATACTTTTTTAAGGGCCCTCAACACGACCAACTTTCTTGCGACCAAGCCGACACCTTTTTCTGACGAGCGCGGAGTCTGCCCACTGGGTAGTCGCTTTATTTATGAAATTCAAGATTCAGGCAAGACGGTGCTCCACTCTTGGTCAACATCTTGTGGAACCATTGGTTCCTTTGATGGCAGCGCCGTGTTTGTTCGCCAACTTTTTCAGAACCAAATACCCGACTACACTGGGTTTGTTCGCGGCCTTCAGCTGTAAATATCCTTAATCTTCACAATTAAAGAGTAAAATAAGACCAATGATAAAAGCGATTATTTTTGACTGTTTTGGAGTGTTAACATCAGAGCATTGGCAAGAATTTCTCGATGGCTTACCGCCTGGAGTAGATATTGACTCGGTACGCAAGGTTCATCGATCTTATGATGCGCAACAGATTTCCAAAGAGCAGTGCACCAAAGACATTGAAAGGCTAACCGGGCAGACTTTCACCGAAATTGATGATCGTGTAGATGATGACATATCAAAAAATCATCGACTTTTACGATACATAAGTCAACTCAAACCCAAGTACAAACTAGCTATTGCCAGTAACGTTGGTAGTGACTGGGTGAGAAGTAAGTTTTTAACCCCTGAAGAACAATCCTTATTTGACGAGATGTTCTTATCTTTTGAAATGGGAGTTATTAAACCGGAGCCTCGTTATTTTCAATTGATTTTTCAACGGTTGAATACTTTACCTCAGGAAGTGATATTAGTCGATGATAAACAGCGCTATTGTGAAGCCGCCAAACAACAGGGGATGCAGGCAGTTCTTTATGAAAATTTTGAACAAATGAAACAGGATCTAGAAGAGTTATTAGCTGCTCGGGATCTACCACTGGGTTGACGTACAGGTTTATAATAGAAGTATAGTTTTTAAAAATAAACAAGGAAAACCTCACGTGACACATTTAGATATAACCAGGGCAAGGACATTTGACCTGTTTCTTGACGGCGATGGACCACCAATGTTGGTTGGTGGTATTCGCGGTAGGGTAGCTCATGAAATTGAAGAAGCCCTTCAAACAACCCATCCAGATGCACGAATTGTCGATGTTTCTGATGTCGCAATAGCAGGCTTTGCTACATCAGAACCAGAGCACGCCCCCAGCGATACAGTTGCTGCCTAGCTAATTCGAATCACTAACCGTTTGCTGGTCTGAGCAGCTTTCTGAATAGCTGTCAGTTCCAGCCGCATGGTACCCGCTAACGCCGAACTAGAAGTGACAAGCGTAATCTGTTGGGGATGCATTACCACCTGGATTTCACTATGGTATTTATCGGTCACAAACGACTTAATACGTTCAATTTCTGGGGGTTCCGCCCATTTATTTGCAAGGATATCTCCTAGGGATCTCGACATAAACTTATTATAACTCGACGGCATTAGTTTTCACGGCTGCTACAATAGATACACTATGCCGGAGTTACCAGAGGTAGAGACCATTAGGCGCGGACTAATGTCACGAATTATTGGCCAGCAAATTGCCAAAGTCACTCATGACGTCCAAAAAAGTTTCCCAAATGCTGACGCTGACGTACAGACATTCTTAGTTGGTGCCGAAATCCTAGATGTCAGACGCCGAGCAAAGGTGTTGATAATTGATCTTAGTAGCAAGTATAGCTTGGCGATTCATCTTAAAATGACTGGTCAAATGGTTTTTCGGGACAATAGTAATGATTTTGGGGCAGGGCATCCCAGCAAGAGCCTCGTTAACGAGTTACCTGACAGGTCGACGCGAGTAACCTTTATCTTTAAAAATGGTAGCAGATTATACTTTAACGATCAGCGTAAGTTTGGTTGGGTCAAGCTTTTGCCAACCGTTGAGGTATCAAGTATAGACTTTTTTAAAGATATTGGACCTGAGCCGTTGGAGGCAGATTTTACAGTAAGTGATTTTACTAAGCGAATTATAAGGCGGCCTAAATCGCCGATCAAAGCTGTGTTGCTAGATCAGAAAATCGTGGCCGGAATAGGCAATATTTATGCTGATGAAAGTCTATGGGGGGCTAAAATTCACCCGGCTACAACAGTGGTAAAACTGACTAATAAGAGCTTGAACACATTATTTATACAACTCCGCTATATATTAGAGCTAGCAATAGAGAAGGGCGGCTCGACTGACCGCAACTACGTAGATGCTGAAGGCAAAAAAGGCAGCTATTTACAATTTGCTAGAGTCTTCCGTCGTGAAGGTCAAGCTTGCCCACGTTGTGGCACTACCATTATTAAAATAAGGGTCGTTGGTCGTGGTACTCATCTATGTCCCAAATGCCAGAGGTTACTAGCATGATAACAACATTGACTGGACCCAACAGTTTTCGGCTGGTTGAAGAACTGCACAAACGTACAAAAGAATTTGCGTCAAAGTACAGCGATTTAGCGGTCGAGCGACTCGATGGTGAAGAAGCAACCATTGACCACATTCAAGGTAGTCTAGAAAGCCAACCATTTTTATCGGCTAGAAAACTGGTTATTATTCGAAGTCCCAGTACTAATAAAGATTTTACTGAACGCTTGCAGCAACTCATTGATCATATCAGTGAAACTACCGATGTTATTTTACTTGAGCCAAAGCTGGACAAGCGCCTTAGTTATTACAAGCAGCTAAAAAAGTTAACTGACTTTCAGGAATTCAGCCAACTTAGTGTTGACGAGCTGCCAACATGGCTTATTGACCAAGCTAAAGCCAAGCAGGGCAAATTATCAACGGCGGATGCTCGTTATCTTGTCGACAGAGTTGGCGATAACCAGCAACTTTTGGGCAACGAACTGGACAAGTTACTCAGTTATAACCCCTTGGTAACCCGGGATAGTATTGATCTTTTGACTGAAAAAACGCCCCAAAGCAGTATTTTTCAATTACTGGATGCGGTATTTAGCGGTAACTCCAAGCGGGCGATTGAGTTGTATGAAGAACAGCGGCGGCTACGGGTAGAACCACTGACGATTATGGGTATGATAGCTTGGCAGCTGCACGTTTTGGCGATTGTTAAAGCTGCAGGCGACAAAGCTCAGACTGAAATAAGCAGGGAGGCCAAAATTAGCCCCTATGTCATTCAAAAAACATCTGTCATCGCCCAAGAAATGTCCATGAAAGAATTACGTCAACTTGTTACCCGGGTAGCCGATCTGGATGCCGCGCTGAAGAGTACCAATATTGATCCTGATCAAGCCATTCAGCAGTTGCTCATCGATTTGACCACCGTGAACTAGATTACTTCTTAGCAGTTTTCTTGGCAGGCGCTTTTTTAGCAGCTGGTTTCTTAGTGCTAGCGGTCTTTTTGGCCGCGGCTTTTTTAGCAGTGTGCTTGACACCAAGAGCCTTAGCCTTGGCTGCTAGTTGGCGCTGTTTTCTTGCCACTTTATTCTTGTGCATGACACCCTTTTTGGCCGCCATATCAAGAGCACTTTGGGCTTGGCGTTGAGCATCGCTGGCTTTGGTGGAACTCTTAGCCCCAGCAAAAGCCTTGAGCGCACTTCGTAAATTACGCTTGGTTTTAACATTGCGAATTGTGGCTTTTTGGGCTACGCGCACCCGTTTCTTAGCTGATTTTATAATCGGCATTCGTTGACATCCTTACTTGGTTAGCATTATGCAGATAAGTCCAAATGAATATACCTGTTAACACCGAAGTTGTAAAGGGTAAAGATGAAATTGGGCTGAATAAGGTAACAGGAGGGTAGACAAGCTTGTGTTTATATGGTAGTCTGACCTCTAGAGGATCACAAAACAAAAATGGACAATTCAGGCGACCTTAAACAACAGATTGCTCAGCGTATTAAAGAAGCTAGTAACGTATTGGTAACGGTCAGTAGTAATCCGACAGTTGACCAGTTAGCGGCGGCAATTGGACTAACTTTGTTGCTAAACAAATTAGGCAAACATGGCACGGCTGTCTTCAGTGGTCAAGTCCCTTCAACAATTGAGTTTTTGGAACCTGAAAAAACCTTTGAGAAAAACACCGATAGCCTCCGAGATTTTATTATTGCGCTGGATAAATCAAAGGCCGACAAACTACGCTACAAAGTAGAGGACAAGTTAGTCAAAATATTCATTACACCCTACAAGACGTCTCTTACCGAAAAAGACCTGGAATTTAGCCAAGGTGATTTAAATGTCGATGTGGTTATTGCTCTCGGCGTAAAGAAGCGTGAGCAGCTTGATGAAGCCATAAAGTCACATGGTCGAATTTTGCACGACGCAACGGTGATCTCTATTAACACCGATAATAGTGTCGATTTGGGCACCATGAACCTCGTTGACGAAAGCGCCAGTAGTTTGTCAGAGATTGTCGTGGCTATTATCAATTTAATGCAGAGTAACAACTTGCTTGATAATCAAATGGCCACCGCTCTATTGACAGGTATCGTGGCGGAAACAGATCGATTTAGAAATGCCAAAACCAGCCCCTCGACTATGAGCATAAGTTCTCAGCTCATGACCGCTGGTGCCAATCAGCAACTAATCGCCAGTAAGCTTGAAGAAAGTCATGGTACCACCGGTGCCAATAATGTCAGCAGTGGATCCAGTGGGTCGGCTGATGGGGCACTGCAAATTGATCATCCATCAGCATCAGGCGCAGCTGGCAAGTCGGGATCAACAACCGAAGCCGCTAAAACTAGCCCAGGACCAAGCCTAACATCAAGTAGCAAAACCACTACGAGTCCGCCAGCACCTAGTGTGACACCGTTGTCCACCAGCAGTTTGCCGACCTTGGAAGAAAGTATTAACACAGTTTCTTTACCACCGGTTGACGGATCGTTACTCGCCCATGATGAGCCCAAGAATCCGGTAGCTCAGTATCCACCTCTAGCAAGTTTGCCGCCTAGTCCTATAACTCCATCGATTGTTACTACTGAAGACGATGACAAAACTCTGACCGATCTTGAAAAATCAGTTCACAGCCCACATCTGCAACAACCTTCACCACTGTCTACTCTTGGTTTGCCTACAGAGCCAGCTGATAAACCGCCCGAACACGATGAAGACACTCATATCGATGCGGCCAGGAGTGCCGTTGACCAAGCTATCGCCGGCGCTACGAATACGCCACAAGAGCCGGAAGCGACACATACCCCAAATCTTCTAGACGTTAATGCACCTCCGGATTCTCCGACGTCCAACGATGTTGTGATTCCCCAAGTTACTGTCGATGACAATACTGGCATCCCCAAATTTGAGATGCCATCGACTTTAGTGTCCAAGTCCGTTCCCAAAGACAACACTGCCTCGCCGGGCGAACCTGGTTCACCACCACCTGTACCTCCACCCATGATGCCGCCAAGTCTCCAACCTCCAGGCAACCCGTAGCCATATCATTTGTATAACGCTATAGTGTGGCCCATGGACGGCATTTTGTTGATTGATAAGCCTAAGGGATGGACGAGTTTTGATGTGGTGGCCAAAGTCCGTTCTGTGTTGAAACAGTCGGGAATTTCTAAGCCCAAAGTAGGGCACACAGGTACTTTGGATCCTCTCGCAACTGGGTTATTAGTTTTAGTTATAGGTAACTACACCAAGCGGGCCGCTGAGTTTTCTAAACTAGATAAAACCTACGAAGTCACGTTGAAACTGGGTCAAACCAGCACCACGGGCGATAATGAGGGCCAAAAGACCAAAATTAGTACTCAAAAGCCGTCATTAACCGAAATAAACGAAGTGCTTGAACAATTTATTGGTGAAATAATGCAAACTCCACCTGCTTTTTCTGCGATTAAAGTCGGTGGCCAACGGGCATATAAGCTGGCCAGAGCCGGCAAAGAAGTAAAGCTAGAACCGCGCAAAGTCAAAATCTATGAAATAACGGATGTAAGGTATGAATATCCTACTGTTAATCTTACCGCCAAAGTCTCCTCCGGAACTTATATTCGGTCGCTGGTAGAAGATATTGGCCAAAAGCTCGGCACTGGCGCCTACATGACCGATCTTAGTCGTACGGCAGTGGGAGGTTTTGAACTAAAAGAAGCATTCAAAATTGATGTAATCAAAGGTGGGATATCTAAAATGCTTAACCTTGACGTAGATATGAAACGAGAATATAAACACTAATACATAAAGGCAAATTATGGGTATTAGAGAAGATCATAGAAACAGACTAGAACGGGAGCGTACAGAGGCAGAACTCGAGCGTGATCGAGAACTTGCTGAAGCAGAGCATGTGCGCCAAATGGAAGAAGAATTTGAGACAAAAAAAGCTGATGCCGAAGAGAAGATTAAAAATTACCAAGCCAGATGCGCCGAAATATTATTCCAGACCCTAAATAACGGCACTTTAGTAGAAAGTGTTGAGCGCGTAAAAATGAGACAGGACTTCCGTGACTACGGGGATCTTGACACATCACCTTATGCAAAAGCTCGAGACATACTGCTAGAAGATGATGCTGGATTTATGCTTAGAGAAACAGCTTCATTTGTACTAGAAGAAACTGATGCTTCAAAAGTTAATTTGAATGTGCACCGATATCGAGAGGGCTTACTAGTCCAAAATTGGGATCATCCGTCATTAAGACCAGATCATTTACGCACAGTTTATGTAGTGGAGCTGACATCTACTGAAGCAGATAGGACGGTCTCTAGTAGTTACGCCACCCACTTTAAAGCACAAAGACAAACTCCTAAGAATGATTATGTTATTGACTATGGTGTCGGAAACCATGACATCAAATTACTGAAGTGGCACGCTGAAGACGTCGACAGGGTTTTAGAGCCTATGCCAGACTTTATTGAACTTTTAGATCAAGTTAGCGAAGCGCAAGTATAGACTTGCGTAACAGATAAGAGTGTGCTAATATACAGCTAACGTCATGATTCTCTTTAATAACAACTAGGAGTTATATGATTTCAACGGAGAATAAAAGCAAAATAGTTGCTGATTTACAGACTGCCAAGAATGACACCGGTTCACCAGCGGTTCAGGTTGGTATTTTGACTAAACGCATAGAAGAGCTCACAGCTCACCTGAAGATTAACAAACACGACTTTGCTGCCCGACGTGGTTTACTCCAGATGGTTGGCAAGCGCAAACGACTACTCAAGTATTTAGCCGAACAAGACAGCAAAGCCTATCTGGCGCTGGTAAAAAAGCTCGGCTTGCGCAAATAATTTGCATAGACTATAACTCGCCTTTCGCGGCGGGCAAGCTTGTGCACATTAAATCAAACGAAGTTTTCGTTGTAGAGACCAGATATATAGCCCAAACTAGCACAAGACGAGCTGTATATTTGCACCCTGCGACGAAACTCCAGGAAGGTGACCATTATCTATGAGTCAAACAACTATTAACCCTTACGGGAAAAAAGTAATATCAGTCGAAACCGACCTTGGCGGGCGCAAGCTCAGCTTAGAAGTCAACCGAGTTGGCTTTCGTAGCACGGCTTCGGTGATTGCTCGTTATGGTGACACCGTGGTGCTAGCCACAGCTATGGTTAGTCCCCATCAAATAATGGGCATGGATTATTTCCCACTGAGTATTGATTACGAAGAAAAGTTTTATGCCGCTGGCAAAATTAGTGGTAGCCGCTTTATCAAGCGCGAAGGACGACCATCGGAGGACGCGGTACTTATTGGACGCCTCATTGATCGGCCAATCCGACCTCTGTGGCCAAAAGGCTACCGGCACGAAGTGCAAGGTGTAACCACCGTTTTAAGCATGGATCCTGACTTCCGACCGGATATGGTAGCCATGATTGCCATGAGTGCGGCCTTTATGCTAACTGGTGCGCCGTTTGATGGCCCGGTGGCCGGATTGCGTGTGGGCTTGATCGACGGCA
>CAYMBM010000004.1:0-14640 GCA_964388705.1 uncultured Candidatus Saccharibacteria bacterium | reverse complement strand
CTAGCGTGCCACTGGCATTGAGAACTGTTCACGACAAAAGTATTTTTCTGAACGTCCGGACCGAGTTTAGCGGCGAGGTAGTTATGTCCAAGAAATATTTTACGGCTTTAAACAAACTTCGAGAAGCTACCGGTCAACCGTCGTTTGGTAACCCGCGTAATTTAGCTGCCGGCACCATTAGGCAACTAGACCCGAAGTTAGTTGCGGCGCGCCCACTTAATTTTCGGGCATACGAACTAATCCGTGATAACCCGACAGAAGTCCCAACCTATGAATTTGCCCAAAAAACCCTGCAGCAGTTAGGTATTGCCCCAATAACCCCAGCCGAAATATTTACCAGTATCGATGGCGTTATGAAATTTGTTGACACGTGGGAAGAAAAGCGCCACAGCCTGCCATTTAACACCGATGGTTTGGTGGTTAAGATAAACAACCGTCAACAGTATCGCAACCTAGGTATAGTGGGTAAAACACCACGAGGGGCGGTGGCCTACAAGTATGCAGCAGTCGAAGCAACAACTGTCGTCAAAGATATCGTGTTGAGTATTGGGCGCACGGGTGCCGCCACGCCAGTAGCCGTGTTCGATCCAGTGGTAGTTGCTGGTACGACTGTTCAACATGCCAGCCTGCACAACGCTGACGAGATTGCCAAGAAAGATATTCGAATAGGTGACACGGTAGTTATCTTTAAGGCCGGTGACATTATTCCCCAAGTAAATCATATTATTGAGAAGTTGCGCCCGAAAGCCGCTCAGCCGTGGAACATGGAAAAAGAACTGGCCAGACAGTACCCAGAACTTGAATTTGTTCGGCCAGCTGGCGAAGCAGTCTATCGGGTTAAGGGCGCCACCGGACCCTTGTTACTTAAGAGAGCGGTGGCTCATTTTGCCAGTAAAGGAGCAATGGATATTGATACGCTTGGTGAAAAAAACGTCGCCGCGCTTGTCGATGCTAAATTGGTTGACGACACCGCTGATCTGTATAGTTTAAATAAAGAACAAGTCATAAAACTAGAGCGGTTTGCTGATATATCGGCAGATAATCTAATTAAAGCCATCGCCGACAAAAAACACCCACCACTGCCGCGTTTTATCTATGGGCTTGGTATCCGCCACGTGGGTACGCAAACAGCCATTGATCTGGCTAATCGCTTCAAACGTCTAGATAATTTGGGGACGGCCACCTATGACGAGTTGAATGCCGTAGAAGGTGTTGGAGAGATCGTGGCTGAATCGATTGCCGGTTGGTTTGCGGATGACGATAACCAAGCCATGTTGGCAAAGTTTCGTGCCCTAGGTGTCTGGCCAGAAGACGTCAAGACAACCAGTGGACCACTCACTGGCAAGAAGTTTGTGGTGACCGGTACCCTGGAAACCATGGGTCGAGATATGGCTGCCGAACGTATTAGAACTCTTGGTGGAACCTTTCAGACTAGTGTTGGGCAGGATACGGACTATTTGATAGTTGGAGCCAATGTTGGTGAAAGCAAACTAAAGAAGGCTGGCCAGCTAGGAACCCGCCAAATAACAGAGACAGAACTGCAAAAATTGCTTGACAAAAAATAGCGTCGTATTAAGCTTATGGTAGATCGTGCGCATTGGCGGCCACGTGAAATAAAAAGTGGGAAAAACAAATATCACCCGCCGCCGGGTGGGCGCGCACGAGAAAGTAGGCTGGTGAATGGCCTACTTTTTATTGTTGGTTTAACTGGTCATGTTTAGATGGATCTGACGGTGAGGCGGGGTTAATTATTAGTCCGTCTTTTGGTTGTTGTTTGGATTTTGGAGTTTTAAGTTGTCGCAAACGAATAACAAGCCCATCGACTACACCGCGGACCAGTGAGCTTCGCTTGTATAGTAAAATACTGATTGTTGTAAATAGAGAGATAATTATCAAAAATAAGCCGATAAAGACCCCTGGGTTGCGGCGAATAATTTTAAAGGCCTGAGTTGGATTCTTGGCAATCTCTAGCAGGGCCTTTGGTAGTTCACCAGGGGAGTCTACGTTTATAACGCTGTTGGTGCTACTACTCGGATTGCTAGTGTTGGAAGTGCTGGTGGTGCTGTTTCCTCCGCTTGTGCTCGGGGCAGTACCATTTGTGGTTGGTGTAGAACCACCACTACCGCCACCTGAAGACGAACCACCTCCTCCACTTGGTGCGGTAACCGGGCAGGTGGTCAGTGGTTTCCCGGGGTAGGTGTTATTGCATTCATAGACCGTAGCGGTATTAGTAAATGGACCATCGGTACAGGTACCATCGGCGTTTTCCGTGCAATACGATAGTACTGACTTATAGCCTTTATTGCCGCTAGAGATGTTATATATGTTGTCTTTGACAATGGTGTCGGTGACGGTACTTCGCAGCCGAACTCCCGGCGTTGATTCGGTCACGGTGTTGCCGAGTACGCGAGCTTTATTGACGTTGGTTAACTTGACACCAATTTCTGGATTGGCGGCCGACGATGCATAAGAATTACCTTGTACCAAAATGTCATCAACAGTATCAAAGCCAAAGGAACTTTCGTTGCGGGCTGGTGAAGAAACCCGATTGTTTATGAAGTAAAAGCCGCTTCTGTGAGCACCACCACTAGGACTCGATGCCGTGACGTTCATCCGATCAGTTGTGTTATTTTTGACAGTTACATTGGTGACATTAGTGCTATTGCCGCCGGCTGTGAACCAAGAAAAATTAAAAGTTGTCCAAGTGTTGCCATCAATCATTATGTCGTGGACTTCACCATTGCTGGATGCCAAAGGTTCAATATCAATGGCTGAGCGACAGATGGTGTCAAAGGTACTACTGGAAATTGTGACACCCCTGGTCCACGTCAGTCCCATTCCCTGACGACCTGCTCCAGAAAAGGTCGAGCTGGTAACCGTGGTATTGGTGCTAAGCGCCCCAGCACCACCGTTCGCAAACTCCAGAAAATCCCCCCACACATCATTCACCGTAACGTTATTGAGGGTCGTATTGGAGCTCCCGGCTACGTTAAAGCCATGTTGTGCTTCAAGATTGGCATTGTAGCAGCCAGTATAGGCACCCGTCCTAGTGCCCTTTAGTTTTAGGCTATTGATGGTGATTAATGAGCTGTCAAGTATTCTGACACTACCTCTGGTGCGGACAGTGTCTTTCCCGCTGTAGGTGAGCCCGCTACCATCGGTTTTTTGCTGAAAAGTAGCACCGTTTCCGTTGATTGTTATGTTACTTCGACTGACAATACTAAAGGGGTACTCAGTGTTATAACAGGCGTTGGTGGGCAGGTTAATGATTGAATCATTAGGTAGGGAATTAAACCAAGCTTGCAAGTTTGTTGTGGTATCACTGGACGAGGCTGGGTTTGTTACATCAACTGAGCAATCTTGGGCGATGGAACCTGGTGGGGAATACGTTGTTAAAGCCCGTGCCGAAAAAAGTAGATAGGTACCAGAGATTGCAAATAGTAAGACGATAGCCAGAAAGACTCGCTTCTGAAAAACCGGTCTATTAGAACGAATTGCTATCCTCTGCATAGTGCTTTACTTAATAATACCATTTAGTAAAGCACCCCGTGTTAGCCCTCAGCGCTATTTGTAGACAGTGTAAGTTGTAGATGCTATGTTACCAGCTTTGTCGTAGGCTTTTACGTTAAAGGTGTGGGAGCCGGTTGATAGTTTACGAGTACTCCAAGTCCATTGAATCGCAGCCGTGGTTGAAGTTGCTCGGAGTGTACCGTCGGTGTAGATTTCCATTTTAACCACGCCGACATTATCGGAGCCAGTTGCACCAGTGTTAAGTCTACCGGGTAAGGTTGAGCCATCGCTCGGAGCGGTTACGATGATCGTTGGTGCGGTTGTGTCTGAAGTGGTAATAACACCACCAGGGCCAACGCTTGTTAGGAACGAACTGTTTACTAAATCCCAATGGCTGGCAAGGTAGGTACCGGATAGAGGGCTAATGTTAAAGTAGTCGTCATTGTTACAGTCAAGAAGTGGTTCTTGGTAGGAGTTACATGGGTAGGTCATGACGGCACCAGATTTTAAAGCACCATCGTTATAGCACATGGTATCGTACTCATCAGTACAGTGTCCATAATTAGTGCCGTGGGGCGCACTGGGCTGTACACCACCCAATAGATGTGTTAGTTCGTGTAGTTCGGTCATGTGACTGGTTGCTCCCGTTTTGCCCCAACAGCCGACAGATATGGCGCCGTAGAGCACAGAGCTGTTACCACCATTGTTAGTGTTATCTTGCGTCGGTCGGTCATCAACAGATAGGTTAGAAATGCCGCAGGCAGTAACACTTGTACTATCAGACCAGATAATATACTTACGGTCAGTACGGTTATAGCCGGCTTTGCTTACAGCACTTTTTATAGCACTGAAACTATCATCACCGGTGGAAGGAATTACTACATGAACAACATTTAAGACACAACCTGGATCAGTGACCCAACGTATGTGGCGGATACCACCAGTTTTGGCGGCGGAATCACTGAGATCTTTATCCATAGTTCCGGCGTAAGACCGGATTAAACCAACCACGTCGTTATATCGGTCGGGTACGTCCGAGGCCACGGCATAGACTGCCTGAACACGATTGCCAGCAACACCATCATCAACACAGACAATGCTGCCTGATGAATCGCCACTAGTACCTGTGACTGTGTCGGCTACCAGTTGATCGGTAGAACGATACTTAGTTACATCAACTCCATCGGGCGCCGGGTCTGGCCCATGAGTACAGCTAACTTCCTCGCCAGCATTTTTGGGGACTACTTCATATAAATCTTTGCATTTACTATCAGGGCCGCCTTTTCGAAGGTCTTTCCAGACCCATCCCCTGGCGGGATTATCAACAAATGGTTTGAGTCCACTTTCGGCAAAAGATCCTCGCAGTACCGCAACTCCAACAATTGCAAATGCTAAAACAAATAAAGTGAAGCCCAGCTTACCTAGTGGTGAGGCTTGCAGAAAGCGGCTCCGAGGATTAAATGATGTTGATTTCTTTTTCATGCTCGTTTTTCCTGTTTTTTTTCCTTTTGTAGTTTTTTTTGCCATTTGAAAAGAGAATTCCTATACGTTAACTGAAGATAAGTATAAGCTGAATGATCAAAAAGTCAACAGTGGTGGAGATACGGGGACTCGAACCCCGGACCTCTTGCATGCCATGCAAGCGCTCTAGCCAACTGAGCTATATCCCCACGGCGAAGCTTGAACACGATGATTCTAGCTGAAAAAGGTCTAAATTACTAGAGTTGCTGGTACAATAGAGCAATGGCCAGAGGTGAAGCGAAAAAGCAGTCCCAGTCAATCAATCAGCGAGCAATCTTAACTCGTTCGTTGGTGGTGATTGGTGTCATAAGTCTAGTATTTGGTCTATGGGCCTGGTGGCATTTTATATATAGCAACCCCAAGCGAGTTTTTTATGGCATGATTGACCATGCCCTCCAAACCAGCAGTTTAGGCAAGTTAACCAGCCAAGATGCCCAAGGGCAAACCGCCAGTCAGCGAGTCGTAACCGAAACGTCACCTCAGCAAATTTCCAGCGGCCAAAATAATGTTCATCAAATAGGCGACAGCAGTTTTGATGTGGTTACTGAGATTGCCGGAACACCTAAGACTGATTACATTCGCTATCTAACCATCAAAACCAGTCAGCCAACGTCTGGCGGTCAATCACCAAATTATAAAGCTATTTTAGGGGTGTGGGGTAAGGCTAATGCTAACAGTCAGCAGGGTGGTCAACTTTTCAACCAGACAACTCTAGCCATTGTCCCTTTTGGCAATTTATCATATCAGCAACGCCATGAGCTAAAGGCTTTAATCGTTAAGAAAAAGGTGTATGACGTTGACTTTACCAGTGTTAAGCAAACACTGGTGGGCGGTCGACCTCTCTACAGCTACAGCGTTAATGTTAGTCCTGAAGCCTACATTACGATGCTCAAGCAGTTTGCTCAATTTATTGGTTCCAACAGCCTTGATCAAACCAACCCAGCTGATTTTCACACGGCTCAGTCTTTGAAATTTCAGATAGATGTTGATGTCTGGACCCGGGAAATTCGCTCGGTCAGTTATGCTGACGGCCGTCAAGATAATTATGATGGCTTTGGGGCTCATATTTTTGCCAAAGAGCCAACTAACGCCGTGGGTATTGAAGAACTACAGCGACGGGTCCAGTCGTCGCAATAGATTTTAGTGGGTTGTTTTGTTATCATAACAGCTGATATGGGGCATGCGTGGGTATTCTCACAATTGCTCCACCAGCTTGTAATTGTATCTCGACTTCCGTAAAACGACGGAGGTCGTTTTACTTTCAGACTCCAACAATTCCTGCGCTTTACCCCAAGCTGAATTCTCTCAGCTTGGGGCCCCCTAAAAATTGTTGTTCTTCCTCTTCCGATTGGAGAATTCTCTCTCCAATCGGTTTTCTGAATCCTCTAAGCTTGGGGATCCTCGACATGATATTCAATCAAAACGGGATGGAGGATGTTTATTTGCGACGGCTACGGTAAAATAAGCATATGTTACATCGGCTCAAGAAGCGCCTGTATTTTGTGGTTGCTGCTTACTTTTGGTTTTGGGCACGGTTTGTCTTGCGTCGTTGGCGCCCCCGTATCATTGTCATTACCGGCTCTAGCGGCAAGACGTCTCTTATGCATTTAGTCGAGGCCCAGATGGGGGACGGAGCAATCTATTCACACCACGCCAACAGTGCAATTGGTATACCATTTGATATTTTGGGTTTACCAACAAATGTAGTGACCAAGTGGCATTGGCCATTTTTTTTCCTTCGGGCGCCACTTGGGATCTTTCGAACCTTACCTAAAACCAAACTATACGTAGTTGAGGCTGACTGTGACCGGCCAAAGGAAGGAAAATTTCTGGCTCGCTTACTTAAGCCAGAAGTTACTATTTGGGTCAGTGTGTATCGGACGCATAGCATGAACTTTGACTCAGTCGTAAAATCTGGAATGTTTCAATCTCACGAGCAAGCCATTGCTTATGAATTTGGCTTCTTTGCGGCAAACACTAACAAGCTGGTGGTGGTCAACGGTGATCAGCCAGAATTGGTAGCACAACTTGATCGAGTACCAACCACAACAACGATTCTGAAAATGTCAGCTGAGCACGTGTCTGACTACCGACTTACTAAGGAACAAACGGTTTTTACCATTGACGGCCAAACAATTCACTTACCGGGTTTGCATCCCCGTGCACTGGGACTTGGTTTGCAGCAAGTTAATGCTTTGTTGAACTATTTGGACAAGCCTTTTGACCCACAGTACCGTCGACTTAGCATGCCACCTGGTCGCAGCAGTGTGTTTCAAGGCAAACACGACCTTACCATTATTGATAGTACCTATAACACCGGTTTGGGAGCGATGACTGCCATTATTAATTTGTTTCATGAATATCCAGGGAAACATAAATGGTTGGTGTTGGGTGACATTCTTGAGCAAGGAAGCGTTGAAGCCGAGGAGCACCAACGACTGGCTGACGTTATTACATCCGTTCATGCTGATCATGTAGTGCTTCTTGGACCACGCGCCAAGCAACATACCTATCCAATCTTGCGTCGCCGACTCAAAACCACGCCAGTGGTGGTATTCGAGGGACCAAAAGAAGTTCTTGATTACCTGCAAGACAATCTGAAAGGTGGTGAGACGATTTTATTTAAAGGTGCGCGGGGTCTAGAAGGAGTTATAGCGCAATTGCTGGCAAATCCAGAGGATAAACAGAAACTGGTGCGTCGTGAACCAATTTGGGTCAAACGTCGGCAACAATGGGGACTACCAGAATGAAAAAAGTCTTTATCGTCCATGGCTGGACATATTCCTTGGGACTTTGGACCGAACTAAATCAAGCCCTACAAAACCGCGGCATTGAACCGATTCAACTCCAGGTGCCAGGTCTGACGGCCGCCAGCAATACATCATGGGATATTGAAGGCTACATTGATTGGTTGCAGGCTGCACTCAAGTCTGAAACCAAACCGGTCGTCATTGGACATTCCAATGGCGGGAGAATTGCTTTGGCTTTTGATCAAAAACACCCTGGTGTTATTGATCAGTTAATTCTCATTGATAGCGCTGGCATAGCAAACCAAAGCACTCGTCGTCAGGCCAAATTACGGACACTCAAAGTCATGACAACGGTTGGTAAGCCGTTGGCTAAAGTCAAACCGTTGCGGCGGGTGTTTTATAAACTTATTGGGGCCCGTGATTACTTGGAGGCTTCACCAACCATGCGTCGCACCATGCAAAACATGTTGACGGCCGATAAACACATGGATTTCTCAAAGAACACTGCTAAAGTCATAATGATCTGGGGTCGCAATGACACCATAACACCTTTGAGTGATGGCCAAAAATTGCGTGCGTTACTCCATGATCCACCATTACATATTATTGACAATGCTCGTCATGCGCCGTTCTCCACTCATCCCGAAGCGGTTGCCGATATTATTGCTAATGCCATCCAGCCATGAGTATTTTTAATTCACTAGGCTCTAATTATTCTGGGGACTTTGTACTACGCAGCTTGTTTGGTGGCGGATCATCAAAAGCTCGCCAGCAATTAACTGATGCCTTAGCCAAGCATTATGGTGGTCAGGTGACCCTAACGTATAAAGGTCGCGAGGCGCTGGAGTTAGCTTTAGCACGCTGTGACTTGCCGGCTGGTAGCTATATTGGTATTAATGGTTTTACCTGTTATGTGGTTTACCAAGCCGTAAGTAATGTTGGTCTGAAGCCAGTTTTTATTGATACGGCTTCGCATGAGCTAAATTTTGGTCTGGATCAGCTTACTCAAGCCAACACCAAAAATAAGCTGTCGGCACTCATTGTGCAAAATACCTTAGGCTATCCAGCCGACATGTCGGCCATACAGCAGTATTGTCGTGAACAAAACATTATTATTATTGAGGATTTGGCGCATAGCTTGGGGGCCTGGTACGAAGATGGCAGTGAAGCCGGTCTGGTTGGTTCGATGACCATGCTAAGCGTTAGTCAAGATAAACCCTTGGATGTGGTAGCCGGTGGAGTGTTGATTGATCGAAAAAATACCGAGCCCCAAACTATTAATGATGTTCGACGTGTTTCTATCGTGCAGAGTTTGGTTAACAGGACCTATCCGCTTTGGACGGCAATTATACGCGGAACGTATGGAATTGGCTTGGGTAAAATTATTCACTTTGGCTTAAAAAAACTCCACTTGATAGCGGCCCCGATGAATGATAGTTTGCAAGGTATTCACATCATGGGCAACCCAACGGCCAAGCTAGTTTTGGGCCGTTGGTACAAGCGCGATGTTGAGTTGGGCCACCGTCGCCTAATAGCTGACATATATCAGCGTGGATTGCCGCAGTCTTTACAACCGTTTGTGACTCGTGGTCAACCGGCTTACTTGCGTTTTGCACTATGGGTAGAAAACCGCCCACAGCTAATACAATACCTAAAGTCACATGGCATTCATATTGGTGACACTTGGTACGATGCCCCCATTGGCCCCAAACGTTACCTAGCTCAAACCAGCTACACCAAAGGTCTATGCCCATACGCCGAGGCGCTGGCTGGCCACATTGTTAATTTACCGACACATCGTCATGTTTCACCGAAAGATGCCCAACGGATTGTCAAATTAATTAACGACTGGCCAAAACAGGAACCGACTACATGAGTGACATTAGTACTCGCGAAGTTGATAGTGAATCTGTGTGGGAAGAGTTTATGTCTGGGCATCCAGAAGCCAGTTTTCTTCAGTCATGGTATTGGGGACAGTTTCATCAGCAGATTGGCCATACTATTGTTCGCACCGGCTTTTATAAGGGTCAAACGTTGGTCGGGGTGATGTTAATGATTGTTGAGCCAGCCCGTCGTGGTCGTCATTTGGTAGTTCCTGGTGGCCCAATATTAAACTGGCCAGATTTTAAGGATAACTTCGTCTGGAGGGATGAACTGAAACGGGTTGCCAAAGTCGAGCGCTGTGTATTTGTGCGCATTAGACCGCAACTGCTGGATACACCAGACAATCGACAACAATTTAAGTCACTTGGTTTTGTTAAAGCCCCCATGCATCTGCACGCTGAACTTACAACCCAACTCGATCTAGCAAAAACAGACGATGAGCTCAAGAGACAGATGCGAAAAGGAACTCGTTACGAGGTTAATAGAGCTGCTAAGTTAGGTATAAAGGTTACTAAGTCAACTGATGAAACATACCTTGATGAGTTCTATGATTTGCAGATTCAAACAGCCAGGCGCCAGCACTTTGTGCCATTTTCTCGGCGCTTTTTGGTCGAGCAATTCAAAGCCTTTGCATCAGCCAATAAAGTTATTTTATACCGGGCAACAGACAGCCAGAACCGGCTATTGGCTATGGCTTTCATAATTTTCTATGGTGATGAAGCGGCCTATCACTATGGGGCAAGCACTGATCTCGCTCGTCAGCTTCCCGGAGCCTACGCCATCCAGTGGCAGGCCCTTCATGATGCTCGCGATCGGGGGTGTCACCGTTATAACTTCTGGGGTGTCACTGGACACGGTCAAACTTCTCATCGGTTTTACGGCGTATCGGTGTTTAAACGTGGATTTGGCGGGGAAGACGTCGCCTATTTGCCGGCGCATGACCTAGTGATAAATGCCGTGAAATATCCATTAACCTATGCGTTTGAGACTGCTCGCCGAAAACTGCGAAAACTCTAAAATTTAAATGTACTACATACATTAGAAAACTATCGGAGAGCAACCTAGCATAATTTGCTAGTCAGTTTATACTATGAAGTAGATGAGGCGTGGAGCAGTAATTATTAGACAGCCAGTCAAATTCGGTGGGTTGCTGTTAATATTGCTGCTAATAGGCATTTTTAAGTCGGCAAGTGTAAAAGCCCAGAGCTTCCCAGACGGACTATTGCCATCATTTCCAATAGTTATATCTCAAAATCCGATTGAAGATCTTGACAGCACAGTGACGAATTTTCAGCCATTGCCCTACGCTCAAACGGTTGAGAGCACGGTTGATTGTAGTGTGCAAGCTTGTGTGGCCTTGACGTTTGACGATGGCCCTAATCCATTGACGACTCCTCGGGCATTGGCAGCTCTAGAACAGGCCGGCGTGCCGGCCACTTTTTTTGTGGTCGGTAATCGAGTGGCTACAAACGTCGACCTACTAAAACGAATGCAGCTCGACGGTGACGAAGTTGGTAATCATAGCTGGAGCCATCCAGATTTCACCAAACTTTCCGTGAGTCAAATACGCGAACAAATAGATAAAACCCAGACGGCTGTTTCCGACGTTGGTTTGACGTCGCCAAGGTTTTTCCGGCCACCTTATGAGGCGCGTAACTCTCGAATTGAGCAAATTGTTCAACTGCCGTTTATTCTTTGGAATGTTGACCCAAAAGATTGGCATCAAAAACGACCTGACGATTTGGTCCAAGCCGTCGTTAGCCAGGCCAAACCGGGCGCCATTATTATTTTGCATGACACTAAAGAGATAACAGTTCAGGCTTTACCCAAAATTATCAGTCAACTAAAACCTAACTATCAGCTGGTGACTGTCAGTCAGTTACTTAATTTACAACCCAACGCTCAGGGTGAATTTTTTGGTCGCTAGAATTTGTAATTATCTGTAAAATATTGTAAAATCATCTTCTATGAGTAATACCGAAGGTAGTGCTGAGATCGATCCGTTATGGCAAAATGTCGTTCAAGGTATGGATGGCTTAATTTATCAAGCCGTTGATGAAGGAATTGAAGTTATAAAAAATCCGCTTCAAGATGGCTATCACCAACGCATCACCGATCTCAACGCTCGTCTGACTGGCTTGAGTCTAATGAGAGACGTTATTCTTGAACATAGTCAGGTTTTGACTGAACGTACTGAGGCAGAAAAACCACTTTTGGCGTACGAATTACCTCAAGAAAATGGAGAGATCGCCTTCCTTAGGATATTTAAAGATTATGTTGAGATGGGCACAACAGAGCATCATATGAAGTATGAACGGCGATCTTTCTCCGAGGTATCAAAAGAATACCAAATAGCCCAGATCTTCTTGGGCAGTATTGGTAGAGCATTTACCGGTTCAGAAATACTTGAGATGGTCTGGGGGGATAGTGATGTGACTGAGAGCACGAAGATTAATTACTTTTACCAAACCCTTTCGGGATTCAACGACTTACTAAAAGGTACTGGAGTATTGTACAAGGGACATATACCCAGCTTAACAGACAAGCGCTATGGGGTTGGAGTTGACCCCGACAATTATAAGCAGCCGGAAAACACAGGTATCAAGCTTGACGAGAAACCAGATGAACCAATATCGACGCACGAGGTAATACTAAGCTCAGGCGTAAAATTGACAGTTAGTATTTTTGAAGAGCATACGGAGATCGCCGCTCCTGACGTGCGGAAAATTATTAAAAATTCAAAGATTAAGCATTATGATGATGCTGTTCGGTTGTTGGAATTTCTACTGGAGCATCAAGGCGTTCCGTTTACTGGTCGGGAGATTATTACGGAAATTTGGAGTAATCCCGAAAATCCTGACCATGATTACTCTAATGAATTTCATCGTCTCGTAAATTTTTGGCAACGCCAAACTATGAATATTGGTTTGCTGACAAAAATCAAAATAAATGGAGCAGGACACAATCATTACGGTATTGGCATAGATTACACCATTGTACTTGAGCATATGCGGGCAAAGAGAGAAGCTAGGAACACAAGCCCGCGTCCGTCAACAACAAAAGTATTACCCGAGGGGGATGATGAACCACCTGTCGACAAGGCGGCCGTATTTGGTGAACTTATGAAAGCACAGGTCAAAGAGCTTGATCAACGTGAGCTAGAGATTATTACATATTGGATGTCAAAAGGTGAGCTCGCTCTCGACGGTGACGATTTAGCCCAAAACGCCCTCAAAGTGTCGGTATCAGTTGCAATTATAAGAGAAATTCTAGAAGGTTTGAATCTAAAGCTGCAAAAGCAGGGTCTAGGAATCGAGTTTAAAATACCTAGTTTTCGAACTAGCGATAACGATCAACCCTTTGAACTCTTCCTGCCAAGTGGCCCAACAATGACAGATGACCGAAGTTAGCATATAATGATCGGATAGTGAAACGTTATAATCCCAAAGTTATTGAGCCCAAGTGGCAGCGACAGTGGGAAGATTCAGGTATTTATCACGCCAGTGAAGAATCTGACAAGCCTAAGAAATATATTCTAGAATACTTTCCTTATCCTAGCGGAGCCGCCATGCACGTTGGGCACGTGCGTAACTACACTATTGGTGATGTGCTGACCCGTTTTGCCCGCATGCGTGGTTATAACGTGTTGCATCCGATGGGTTGGGACGCCTTTGGCTTGCCAGCCGAGAATTATGCCATCAAAAATCATGTCAGTCCCCAAAAAGCCGTTAAAGAAAACGTTACCAAGTTCAAACAGCAACTTATGCAGATGGGTTTTAGCTACGATTGGGACAGAGAGATCGATAGCACAGATCCTAATTACTACAAATGGACGCAGTGGTTCTTTTTATTGCTGTTCAAACGCGGGTTGGCCTATCAAAAGGACAGTTTGCAGTGGTGGTGCCCACATGATAAAACCGTTTTGGCTAACGAGCAGGTAGAGGATGGCCTGTGTTGGCGTTGTGGACATGAGGTAGAGAAAAAGGCTCTCAAGCAATGGTTCTTCAAAATTACTGATTACGCTGACAGACTGGAAAAAGATCTGGACAACGTGGACTGGAGTGAGTCAATTAAGACCATGCAACGCAACTGGATTGGACACAGCCGCGGGGCCGAAATTAGCTTCAAAGTTGATGGTCAAAAGGATATCCTGAAGGTGTTCACCACCCGGGCTGACACCATTTTTAGTGCGGCTTTCATGGTGCTAGCACCCGAGCATCCCTTGGTCGGTAAAATTACTACGGACGATCAACGTAAAGCCATTGAGACATATGTGAAAGAGTCGGCCGCCAAGAGTGATCTTGAACGTCAGGCCGCAGCCGAAAAAGACAAAACCGGGGTTTTTACTGGTAGCTATGCTATCAATCCAGCCAATGACGAAAAAATTCCCATTTGGATCGGTGATTTTGTACTAGCTAGCTATGGCACTGGTGCCGTTTTTGGTGACATTCATGACGAACGTGACTTTGTTTTTTTGAAAAAGTACAACATACCTGCCCGGGTGACAGTTGTACCAGAAGATGAAGCCGTCGCTAAAAAAGTAAAAGACCAAGAATTTGCCTATACTTTCGAAGGCGTCTTGGTCGATTCTGGGGAGTTTAGCGGCCAACGGAGCGAGATAGCGCGCGATAATATCATTACCTGGTTACATAAAAAGGCTGCCGCCAAAGAAGTTGTTAATTATAAGATTCGTGACTGGCTGATCAGTCGTCAGCGCTACTGGGGTGCTCCCATTCCGATTATTCATTGTCCAACTGATGGTGCGGTGCCGGTGCCAGAAAAAGACTTGCCAGTGGTGTTACCAGAAGTTAAAAGTTATGAACCAAGTGGCGATGGCCGTAGCCCATTGGCCAATGTACCGGACTTTGTGAATACTACGTGCCCCAAATGCGGTGGTAAGGCCGAGCGCGAGACTGATACCATGGACGGTTTTGCTTGCAGTAGCTGGTACTTCTTGCGCTTTGCCAGATCGGAA
>CAYMBM010000003.1:0-18423 GCA_964388705.1 uncultured Candidatus Saccharibacteria bacterium | reverse complement strand
CGCAACCAAAACACAACCAATTTTAAAGAGCGTGAACATGCTCTTGGGCCAGTCAGCAACACCATACTGCTGATTATCTTGGCCTGCTTGCTGGGACTGCTGTACCTGACGCAAGTGACCAAAACTAACGCCTTTAGTTACAAGATTAATGCATTGCAGCAGCAACAAGCTCAACTCAAGAGTGAGCATGACGATCTAGAAATTGCTTCGGCTCGTTTACAAGCATTGGAACGAGTCAAAAGTAGTAGTGTTGCCCAAAATCTTGTGTCAGTTGCACCAAGTAGCACTGTTCAAAACTAAAACAATAAGGGGCACATCCGTAGATATGCAGCCACCGGAACTCACGGCATTTCAGCAACTGCGGCGCATCCGAGTTTGGCATGCGGCGCTCTTGTTTATTAGTGCCATTTTTATTATTCGACTGTTTTATTTACAAGTAATTCGACACGATTATTATCAAAAAACAGCACTAAGTGATCAACTAAAACAGTATCAAATTCCCGCTGAACGTGGTGAGATTGCGGCTCATAGTGGTAATCAGCTGGCGCCCCTGGTTTTAAATGAGACGCTGTACACACTGTTCGCCGATCCAAAATACATTGAAGATCCTTGGCAAGCCGCCCACAAAGTCCAAGACGTGATTGGTGGGAACGCTAGTGATTACGAAAAGGCCATGCGTGCTGACAGCCGGTACGCCATCCTAGCTAAGAAATTAACCAAAGACCAAAAAGCTAAGATTGATGAGCTAAAACTAAAAGGGGTCGGAACTCGCGAAGCCGACTATCGAACATATCCTCAGGGACAGCTGGCCTCGCAACTGCTAGGATTTGTAAACGACGACGGAGCAGGGAAATACGGCCTAGAACAAGCTATAGACAGCGACCTTAAAGGCACGCCAGGGATCCTCAAGGCTATTACTGACGCCCAGGGTGTGCCGCTAGCCAGCAACGGGGACAACATTCAAATTCCGCCAGAAACGGGCAAAAAGTTGGTGTTGACGCTAGATCTGGGTATGCAACAGCAATTGGAGGATATTCTAAAACAGGGGCTAGACACGGCTAAATCACAGTCGGGTAGCGCCTTTATTATTGATCCAAACAGCGGTGCCATAAAAGCTATGGCTAATTTTCCAACTTACAACCCAGCTGAATATTATAAAGTTAGTGACGCCTCTTTGTTTACAAATGGTGTTGCTAGCGCGCCACTTGAGGTAGGCTCAACTATGAAACCATTGACTGCGGCGGCGGCGTTGGATCAGGGTGTGGTCAATCGAAACACCACTTACTATGACCCCAGTCGCTGGAAAGTCGATGACGTAACTGTTAGCAACATAGAGGAGGATGGTGGCCCAGGCACCCGAAGTATTTCAGATATTCTCCAACTATCGCTCAATACCGGAGCAACCTGGCTGCTCATGCAAATGGGTGGTGGCAGTATTAACCAACGGGGGAGGATAGCTTGGCATAACTACTTGGTTGACCACTATCAATTTGGCAAAACGACCGGCATTGAACAAGGCTATGAAGCTGATGGTTATGTACCCAGTCCGACCGATGGCTTCGGGCTTAATATACAGTATGCCAATATGGCGTTTGGTCAGGGGATGAACATAACTACACTCCAACTAGGAGCGGCTTTAGCCAGTGTAGTGAACGGTGGCACCTACTACCGACCGCATCTTATAGACAAACTGGTTGCCAGTGACGGTAGCGAAACGGTCAAAAAACCGGAGATTGTTCGATCAAATGTCGTAAAACCGGAAACCGGACAAACCATCAAAGAGCTGATGGAATATGTGGTGAGCAAAAACTATCTCACGTACGGTATGACTAAGCCTAGACCGGAGTACAGTATTGGCGGTAAGACGGGAACGGCGCAGGTGCCAAAACCAGGCGGTGGCTATTATGACGACCGCTATAATGGCACCTTCATGGGGTTTGTTGGCGGCGACAAAGTTCAGTACGTCATTGTAGTTCGTGTCAATGAGCCAAAGATCGGCGGCTATGCCGGTTCCAAAGCCGCTGCGCCAATTTTTGGAAAACTAGCGAATATGTTAATCGACAATTTTTCTGTCACACCAAAAGGTCAGTAAGCAGTATAATAAGGGAAAGTAATGAACCAAGTATTACAAATAGCTGTCCAAACAAACACTGTCATCCGAATCTTACTAGTCGGTTTTTTAAGCTTTTTGATTAGTATGTTGATTACACCACTGTACACGACACTGGCTTACACTGGGCAATGGTGGAAAAAGCCCCGAGAGAACGCGGTGACCGGCGAAAAAGCCAAAATCTTTAATGCTTTACATGCTGCCAAACACCGACGATTAATACCAACAATGGCCGGCGTGGTGTTTGTGGTTGCTACTACGGTTGTAACACTCGCCTTTAATCTAAGCCGAGCTGAAACCTGGTTGCCACTAGCAGCATTCCTGGGGGCAGGTGGTATTGGCCTTATTGACGACGTTATCAATATTCGTGGTCGTGGTGGCGGGGTAGCAGGATTGCCAAGTAAGTTGAAGTTTCTGCTTATTACCTTAGTTGCATTGATTGGTGGATGGTTCTTTTATGTTAAATTGGATGTTACCAGTTTGAATGTTCCCACAATTGGGACTTTGTCAGTTGGCTGGCTTATAATCCCACTCTTTGTTTTGGTGGTAGTTGCCACAGCGAATGCGGTTAATATAACAGACGGCCTGGATGGCTTGGCCGGTGGCCTGTGCGTCTATGCCTTTGCGGTTTATGCGCTGATTTCTTTTATAGAAGGTCGCTATGGGGTCTCAGCCTTTTGTATGAGTATCGTTGGGGCGCTTCTTAGTTACACTTGGTTTAATATCTTTCCGGCACGATTTTTTATGGGCGATGTCGGTTCATTTGCACTAGGGACAGCCCTGGGCGTGGTGGCTATGCTCACCGACACAGTTGTGTTGTTACCGATCATTGGAGCAGTTTTTGTGGCCGAAGCTGGATCGAGCATGTTGCAGATTTTGTCCAAACGATTACGAAGTGGTAAAAAAATCTTTAAGATTGCGCCAATACATCATCACTTTGAAGCCAGTGGCTGGCCGGAAACCAAGGTCACTATGCGCTTTTGGATTCTCGGTCAAGTCTCAGCGGTACTAGGGTTGATCATATTTCTGTTGGGGAGACGCTAATCATGCGAATCCGTCAGGCGGCTAGGCGACCAGTATCGGTTGGTAGTGTTCAACAGCGCCGCCATCGTCCCGATTACACTTTGCTCATGTTGAGTGTGCTTCTTTTGGTCTTTGGTTTGATTGTTATTTTTGCCATTAGCCCAGGGCTGAGTGTCCAAAAGCATGTTAGTGATAATTATTACGTCAGTAAGCAATTTATCGCTATTGGCCTGGGCGTGGCAGCATTTTTTGCAACCGCCAATTTGCCAATAATTACTTGGCGGCGTCTGCAAACACCACTAGTGGTCATTGCCGGATTATCGGCTATCGCTGTGCGTCTCTTTGGTGAGCGGGTCAATGGAGCATATCGTTGGATACAGATTAGCGGACTCTCATTTCAAGCTGCTGAATTAATTAAATTTGCACTCATTATTTGGCTAGCGGGATTTTTAGCTGATCGTATACGGCGGGGTGAGATTCAAAGTTTCCAACAAACTACCAAGTATTTGTTAATTGTGCTCGCACTCATTGGCTTAGTCGTTGGTATTGGTCAAAAGGATCTTGGCTCAACCGGCGTGCTTGTGGGGATGGTGATAGTTATGAGTTTTGTGGCTGGCTTTTCCGTCAAACGGATTTTGGCTTTGTCAGGTATATTGGCGATAGCGGCAATTTTACTAATTTTGCCATTTTCTTATCGCCGTGATCGACTGGCTACTTTTGTGCATCCTGCTCAAGATTGCTTAGGTTCGGGATATCAGGCCTGTCAGGCCCTGATTGCGGTTGGTTCTGGCGGTTTGTTTGGTAAAGGCCTACAACACGATGTGCAAGCTTATGGCTATCTGCCAGAGGCGGCAAACGATTCAATCTTTGCCATTATAAGCGAGAAATTTGGCTTTGTTGGGGTTACAGTCCTAATTAGCATCTTCATGGTATTTTTTACTCGGCTCAAAAATATTATCGAGCGGGCACCGGATGCCTATAGTCGGTTGGTAGTGGTTGGTATTTTAGCCTGGCTAAGTACCCAGACGATCATTAATATTGGTGCAATGGTTGGTTTGTTGCCGCTCAAGGGCATTACGTTGCCATTTATCAGTTATGGTGGAACCAGTGTCGTCTTTGCTACAGCGGCGGTTGGTTTGGCTTTCAACATTTCACGATATACAACCTATGTGGTGGCTTCTGGCCAGGAAAGGGACAGTAATGAGGATTCTCGTCAGTGGCGGCGGGACGGGCGGCCACGTCACGCCTATCTTAGCCGTCGCGCATGAAATCAAAAATCTCCAACCAGATGCCGAAATAATATATGTTGGTGAACGCCGGGGTAAGTTTGCCAGTTTAACTGAGGCAAACAGCGCTATCGACAGCATATACACCATTTTTGCCGGCAAATTGCGACGTTATCATGGTCAGTCGTGGGTTAAATATCTGCTTGACCTTCAGACTTTGTGGCGAAACCTTCGCGATTCACTATATGTTTTCATCGGAACCATTCAAGCTTGGAGACTTTTGGGAAAATTACAGCCGGACATTATATTTCTAAAAGGTGGCTACGTTGGGTTGCCGGTAGGATTGGCAGCGGCTGCCCGCAAGTTACCATTTATAACCCACGATTCAGACGCTATTCCTGGCTTAACAAACCGCTTGGTAAGTCGTTGGGCGCTGCTGCATGCCACTGGCTTGCCAACAGAGTTTTACGGTTATCCCAAACAGAAAGCACACTATGTTGGAGTGTTGGTTGGCAGTCAATTTCAACCAGTAAGTCCGAATCTTCAACAAAGCTACCGTAAAGAGCTTCAGTTACCGAACGATGGAAAAGTGTTACTAATTACTGGTGGAAGTTTAGGTGCTCGACGTCTCAATCAAGCCGTTGCACGGCTGGTGCCGAAACTGCTGGAACAGTATCAAGATTTAACAATTATTCACCAAGTTGGCAAGGGAAATAAAGCTGTCTATGGCGATAAAGACATGCCAAATCGTCTTGTTGTTTTGGAGTTTATGGAAGGTATGCATCGCTACACCGGTGCCGCAGATGTCATCATAACTAGGGCCGGCGCCAACACATTGGCCGAATTAGGCATTCAAGGCAAAGCTTGTATTGTTGTACCGAATCCCCAGTTAACCGGGGGACATCAGCTAGAAAATGCTCGGTATTTGCTTGAACATCATGCCATAGTGGTTGTTGATGAAGCTGGCTTCAATGGCCAGAGCTCTGAACTTCAAAAAGCTATAGATCATTTACTGGCTTACCACGAAGTTCGAGCCAAACTCGGCCGAGGCTTATGACACTTACCAAGCCTAATGCTTCTCACGAGCTTGCGGTATTATTACTGAAAGCTGCAAAGGCCTAGGTCACCTCATGCGCTGGCGAAAAGCAAAGCCGGGAAGAGATGTGAGACAGGGCCTACAACCCGGTCAATCGCCGGTATTTTCCTATTATAATAATCGCCCAGCAGATATAGTATCGCCAGTCAAAAGAACTAAGAACCGGCAGGCTATTGACCACACTCAAACGCCAGGCCAGGGGATAGTTTACTACCTCCGCCACATCCCCAGTTACATCGCAGTAACCATCATTGTATTATCACTTTTGTATTCAATAACTCTAGAGACAACACCCAAAATCGTACTTAGTAAACCGACCCAAAACAGTTTATTGCAAGACCCGCTTGTCTATCAGCAAGCCATTGCCAAGTTGCTAAACCGATCACAATTTAACAAAACGAAACTCACTATTAACACCGAGTCAATTGAGCGCCAAATTGAACAACAGTTTCCAGAGTTACAAATGGCCACTATTTCCTTACCAATGATTGGCCGAAAACCAGTTATCGGTCTTGACGCGGCCCAACCAACCCTGATTTTATCAACCAGCTCTGGCGATTTTATTATTGGCCAAGACGGTCGAGCCCTGATCAATGTAGCCAAGCTCGGCTCTCGGACACCATCTCTCCCAACAGTGAAAGATGATAACGGTCTAATGGTAGAGCAGGGTAAAATAGCCATGACAAAAGAAAGCGTAGCATTTATAACAACAGTCGTCTTTCAGCTTCAGCAAAAGGGTATCATCGTGCAAACTATACAATTACCCCCAATTGTTAATGAATTAAGACTGACACCACAAAATCAACCATATTACATTAAATTTGATCTTGGTAGCGATGCTCTTCAACAAGCCGGCACCTTCTTAGCGGTCAAAGAGCGGCTTGATGACCAAAAAATCACCCCATCTGAATATGTTGACGTCCGAGTCAATGAGCGAGCCTACTACAAATAGGGAACAACGGCTTAGTAATTCCGTAGTAGTTTGGCGGTATCAAGGAGCTTATCGAGCAATTGGCTTCGATTACTATTAAGCAAGTTGAGTCGTAGTAGCCTACCACTCTTCCCTCATAGTTCGCAATTTGTTCAGTTGATATTGGTTTGTTGTTTTGGCAAAAAAACTATATAAAACTATAGCAGTGGGGAAAAGTCAAATGCTTATCAAATAGAGTAGAGGAGCAAAGAAGTTTATAAGGGTATAAATGCGTGAAAAAGCAAATGCTTTCACGACACCATGTTGTGGATAACTTTACATACCCGTTAGGACACATAATGCAGTTAAGCTATGGATTGGCATAAGAAAGTCGTGGGATCACAACCAAGTAGTGTAGTATGCAAACGATAAAGCTATCATGTGGCGATTGTTTCCAAATACTCCCCTACAATAGGGGTATAAGCATATATCTTTGGGACTATATTAAGAGTCGTAAAATATACATTGTGCGACATGGTGTCTATGTCGCTGTGTGGTGCTCTGCTGTCTTGGCTGCCCCCGCCCAGCTAGATTATTTTGTTTGTGATTTTTGTTTTTACTGCCACTACTCTCCCACGGGACATAGCGTAGGGTTCTGCGAGTACCTTGCCTATAATATATGTTCGTAAAATGTTCAGTTTATATAAATACTCATTTTAGGAAATTAATAAAAACGGAGTGCTGTGTGGCACTACGTTTGAAAGGAAACTTAAATAGTGAATTATATTTCGTGAATAGTATTGACGTTTGTTTGGCGCAGCTTGCCTGCTGTATTGTCCTGGGGAGCAATAATAGCCGGTGGGCGTATTTCTGTCACCAGCGGATGTTCAAGAGCATACACATAAACAGCCATACCAGCAAAGCCTAGACCTACGAATAGCAGGCAGACAACGTCAAGAATAGTGTTCTTGTAGACATTCATAGAGTAAATAGTTTTCATTCACTTCCCTATTACTCGCATATTATAACACAAAACATGAACACAAGTCAATACCCGTACATATCATGTAGAGTGAAATAAAAGAGTATTAATCAGCTAGAGTGTAAGTAGCTTTAGCAACTCGTTTGAACTGTGCTTTGCCCTGGAGATTTAGTAAGATAGTCGTTTCTTTGACGTAACGGCTCTTGAGGACACGCTTAACAATTTCGTCTCGATGCAGGGGCTCAGCAGACTTCTTGAGGACAGCAGTGATAATATCGGCGACTGTTCCCTTCTCATAACCCCATTCTTTGAGGGCATAAATACCGCGGCCAATAAGTACAAAACGCTTGTCCTTAATGAGTTCATTATGGATGGCCTGCGTTGTTACATCTTTTCGTTTAAAGTCAGATTGTTTGATAGCAGCAGCGATGTCGTTGAAGTGCATGTGCTTACCCTGCTCTTTCAAAATGACATAGATTTTATCACGAATATTCTTAGGGTTTACCATTGGCCACTTCATTAAGCCCCAGCGGCCATTTAAGGTGGCTAAATGCTTGGAGATGCTAGCCAGAGCCTGGGTGTGCTTAGGGTCTTTCTCTTTAATTGTGGTGGCGATTTCTTCAATAGTGGCCGGTTCACCAATCTTTTTGATAGCTTCGATCACCTGGCCGACTTGTTCCCGAATGGCTTTTTCGTCATGAAGATCGCCCAATCCAACAGAGTGGTAGAAATGGTCATTTTCGTAGATAACAGACAGCTTTGGTGCCAGTTCTGCCAAAAATGCCACGCGAGCTTGGTCGACACGATTGTTGTCCCGGCTCAATTTGGCACTTAAATCTTGAATGCGGGCGACATTGCCCATGGAAGCTATATGCTCGTTAAAAAGTTTCTGGACTTGGTCAACATGCGGAAGTTTTTTTGACGAGGCCGAAGCTTTCAGCCGCAAGATGACAGCTTTTTCGAGTTGTCTAACTCGTTCACGAGTAATACCAAGTAGTTCACCAATCTGCTCAAGGGTTTCTTTGCGGTCAAACAGACCAAAACGACGTGAAATAATCTCACGTTCTCGCTCGCGATCAATGGTTTTCAGAACATCGCTGACAACCTGTTCAATATTGAGACTGGTTTTAGAACTTTCGTTCATAAGATTCCACTTGCCTTACCTGTTAAATGCTTGTGTTCTTAGTATTCTAAAACAAAACTTTCTAAAAGTCAAGCTTTGTTATCCTATAAGTTATTGTAGCACGAAATGGACGCCAGAGCCCAAATATGCGCTGCCTATATTACTACAGTATGCGCGTGACAAGAGGTCAAATTGTGGATAAACGTTACTATTTTGTTCGGCGAAATCGGCGTTTTTTCTGAGGAGCTTCGGCCAGTAGTTTGGTGGCCTGCTCTTCTGTAATAGACTTTGGATCAGTGTCTTTTGCAATTTTAGCGTTTTTTTTGCCATCGGTGATGTACGGTCCATATGGCCCGTTGATAATATCGATACCCTTGAAGCGAGCTATGTATTTCTCGGCCTCTTTTTTGAGCTTAGCGGCGTAAAATTCCCTGGCCTCGTCTTCGGTTATCTTCATTGGATCTTGCGGCTTAATGGAAACAAACAGCTTGCCAACCTGTATGTAGGGGCCAAACCGGCCGATATTGGCCATAATGGCCTGCCCATCATCAGTCTTACCGACAGTTCGCGGTAATTTTAGTACCTCCAGGGCTTGTTCAAAAGTAACAGTAGTGATGTCGGCGCCTTCCGGCATCGGTGCAAAGTCAGGCTTATCATCATCCTCGGCCTCACCCCGCTGGATCATGGGGCCGTAACGACCATAACGCGCATAAATGTTGTCACCGGTTTTAGGATCCTTACCCAGCAACCGTGCTTGCATGCTGTCTTCGCGAGAAATATTCTCCGAGCTCTCAACTAATGGGTGAAAGTGTTTATAGAATTTATCAAGTGCGGCGACCCACTCCAGCTTACCTTCGGCAATATCGTCAAACTCTTCCTCGGCTTTGGCAGTAAAGTCATAGTCCACAATCGAAGCAAAGTGCTTGACCAAAAAGTCAGTCGTCACGTCAGCCATGGCGGTGGGCAGGAGCTTATTTTTGTCAGCTCCATAGGTTTCTTCAATAGCCTGTTCTGTTATATTCCCTTGCTCAAGTGTGAGTTGCTGGCTTGTACGGTTGGCTCCCTCTACATCACCCTTTTCAACATAACCCCTGGTTTGTATGGTACTGATAGTGGGCGCATAAGTACTCGGACGACCGATACCCAACTCCTCGAGCTGCTTAACCAGACTAGCTTCGGAGTAGCGGGCTGGTGGACGGGCGTAGGTTTGGGTTGCCAACATAATTTTGAGGTTCAGATTTTGACCCTTTGTGACCTCAGGCAAAATAACATCGTCCTTGCCGCCACCGTAGACTTTTAAGAAACCATCGAATTTCAACAGCTCCCCTTTGGCCACAAACAGTTCTTTGCGAGTACTAACAGAGATAGTAACGTCAGTTCGGTCTACCTCGGCCGGTGCCATTTGGCTAGCAATCGCCCGCTGCCAGATAAGTTGATAGAGTTTTTCTTGTTGGGCATCACTGCCAGCAGTTTGCTTGCCAAAGTGGGTCGGACGGATAGCTTCGTGAGCTTCTTGTGCACCGCGGGTCTTCGTCTGAAATTGTCGGACTTGATGGTACTTTTTACCATAGGCGCTGATAATCTGCTCCTCGGCAGCCTTGATGGCAAAACCGGATAACGTAGTGCTATCGGTTCGCATGTAAGTAATGTGACCACTCTCGTACAATCGTTGCGCTAAGGTCATGGTTTGCTTGACGCTATAGCCTAGCCGGCGGGCGGCTTCTTGTTGCAAGGTGCTGGTAGTAAATGGGGCACTCGGGTTGCGGGTACTTGGTTTCTTTGCAATATCGGTAACTGTATATGTCGCTGGGATAACATCGTTAAGAAATGTTCGGGCGGCTTTTAGGGTGGAGAGCTTAGCATTTAGTTCGGCACTCAGCTCATCTTTTGGCGTGGTGAAAACGGCCGTTAGCTTGTAGCTACTGTCAGCCTGAAAGGCTTTGATCTCACGTTCTCGTTCCACAATCAGTCGCACAGCCACTGACTGTACTCGACCGGCGCTTAGACCCGGGCGAACCTTTTTCCAGAGCACCGGGCTAAGTTCATAGCCAACAAGACGGTCCAGTATGCGTCGGGCCTGTTGGGCATCGACTAGTTTATGATCGACAGTACGGGGGTTAGCAACGGCATTTTCAATAGCAGTTTTGGTAATTTCATGAAACACAATACGCTTGGTTTTTTTAGCGTCAAGTTTAAGAGCTTCGGTCAAATGCCAAGCAATGGCCTCGCCTTCGCGGTCTTCATCACTGGCTAGCCAAACAGTTTTGGCAGCTGTAGCGGCCTTCTTAAGCTCACTAACTACCTTTTTTTTATCACTGCTTACTTCGTAAGTAGGCTTGAAGTTGTGTTCAATATCGATGTTCAGGCCCTTTTTTGGCAGGTCACGGACATGACCAAAACTACTTTTTACCGCGAAATCGCTACCCAAAAATCCTTCGATAGTTTTTGCTTTAGCTGGGGATTCAACGATGACCAAGTTTTTGCTCATGGACTCAAGTATAACCTATAGAATTAACTTCATAATATCGAGCACTTAGCCTAGCGTAGATAAATAAACTCCGCAAGGGCTTTATAAATTTCCTAATTGGTAACCAGCCCAGACTCCGACCAGGGCCCCAACACCACCCAGCACAATCCCCCACAACCCAAAGAAATTTCCATGATCTAACAGACTACCAACCCATCCTCCCAAGCTGGAACCTACAAAAATGCCGAGATATATAAGATGTTTGGTTTGCATAGTGTTTATGTTAACACTTTTCGCCCTTTTGGGCTCGTCAGTATGAGAGTTCACTCATAGAAGTGTAAAAGCTGCATCAAAGGGGTTCGGGTGGTGGGGTGTTGATCGTCCGTCGGACGACAACAGGTGATCCCCACCGCTAGAAATGTGAGCGAATCAGTCGTCGAGCACACTGGTCAGGTACGAGACTCCGATCATCGCGGACGTACCTGTCAATGCAAGGCTGATTGCGGCCCGAAACTTGCCACGTGACGGTCGGATGCTGAGCAACCCGTACAGGAAGGTCAGCAACGTAGCGCCGCGGCCGAGCACCTCAGCGGCGGGCAGACCGGGATGGTGGTGATCAATTTCCAGAGCTTCCTCTAGCCAGTAGACCACGTCCGGGGTGAACATGAACAGTGCCAAAATGGCAGTGATCTCGGTGGACGGCTTAGGTAGCCGACGCTTCCTGTGCATGGCTTCGCTCCTCAGGTTCGATTGGTTGATGACGGTTGCAAGTTCTCGTCGATCGTCAAGATCGACAAGGCCAGCATCATGAACCACAAAACGCCAAGCGACGCCAGCCCGAGTACTCCGGAGAAAACTCGGCTGGGCCAGTTACGTGCGCGGTTCATGCCGACCAGACCGAAGACGGTTATCAAACTCAGTGAGCTGACAACCGAAGTGATCAGGAGCAAGTCCTCGACATCGAGAGGCGCCTGGTCGGTTGACCGGTCTGACATGTAGAGCGCCAGGCCGCCGGTGCCTAGCGACAAGTATGTCACAACCTTGGGGTACGACAGGCGTACAAGCCAACGTAGAACTTTGACCACCATATTTTGTGTCCCTTCTGATGCAGCTAATAAGGTTCGTTCCAAACTTCTGCTCATCGCTGACGCGAGAACAACTCACTAGAGTCTCGAGAGATTAGAACAGGGGTATCATAAAACAATCAGAAAGTAATAGCAACATGAAGACTACTTTACAGTCCAGTGTCCAGCACCTAATGATCGTATCTTGCCAGTAATTTCCAGCATAGAGAGTGTTTGGTTAAACGTGG
The DNA here is from genome assembly GCA_964388705.1 of uncultured Candidatus Saccharibacteria bacterium. Classification (GTDB taxonomy): domain Bacteria; phylum Patescibacteriota; class Saccharimonadia; order Saccharimonadales; family OMJO01; genus OMJO01. The sequence continues at coordinate 6,174 of CAYMBM010000003.1, read as the reverse complement.
CGGCTTCCAGTTTACTTTCTTGTAACAGCAATGATGCCTCGGTGATGCCCTGCTGGAGTAACCTTAGAATAATTGCCTCTTGCTCAGTAGCTGCTATAGGTTTGTGAGTCAACTCCTCTGGCTCCAGTCCTATGGCCTGCAATATGTCCTCTGCCGTGGTGACTGGGACAGCCCCGGCTTTGATCAAATTATTAGCGCCGACGCTAGTTGGGCTAGTAATGTTACCCGGGATGGCCAAAATAGTCTTTCCCTGCTCCAAGGCAAAGTTAACGGTGTATAAACTAGCACTTTTTTCAGCTGCCTCTGGAATGAGTACCGCGTCGCTTAATCCAGCTATCAAACGATTACGAGCTATAAACTGATGCTTTAGCGGCGTGGTGCCTTCTGGATATTCACTCATCAGAGCTCCACCCCGTTCTAACAGTCTTCTAGCCAGCTGGGTGTGAGAAGCGGGGTAGATCCTATCCAACCCGCAAGCCAGCACGGCAACAGTTGCTCCCCTGCCCTCTACCGCTGCCTGATGAGCAATACTGTCTATACCAAGAGCTAAACCACTGACAATTACAACGCCGTAACCAGCCAATTCATGGACCAGCTTGGTGGTCACGGCTCTACCGTAAGGCGAAGCCATACGGCTGCCAACTACAGCCAGTCGCGGCTGGGTGGCAAAATCATCCAAGCTACCTTTGTAATACAGTTGCTTGGGTGGATCAGGCATATGCCGGAAATCTTTCGGCAACAGCGGGTCGTTAAGCGTGAGCATCTTGACATTCATAACATATGATGTTTAGGTATTGACACCATAAAACATTTTTGCTAAAATGGCAACTCGTAAGTCCCGTTTACGGGATTTAATGTACCTTATACCCCCATTCTAACTGTTCTGGTCCTTGTGACGAGAACGTACGTTAGGTTGTTTTAGAGCGTGCTACCACAGTTGTTACCCTCCACTTTGATAGCTTTCGGGCTCGACCCGTGAGCGTTCTAAAACAGACTAATCCCTTTAACTAGCAACCCAGACCTTGCTCGCAAGGACTGGGCTCCCGGATTCAACGCGAGTCCCCAAGATATCTGCCTCTGGTGGATGGCACACGTCCGTATGGACTTTAGTAGACGATGATGTTTCGCGCGGGTGGGTTGAAGGGTGTAATTTTGGCTTAAGCTATAACGCTTGAGCCTAAAAAGAGCCTCTAGCGGTGCCCACCCCCTCTAGAGGCTCTTTTTGGTGTTTAGACAATGAATGATCGGGTATCGTGTGTCAGTGAGCCGCCGGCCACGTATTCAGTCAGTAGTGAGTTCACTTCCCTAGTTAATTTAGGTAGGTTCGTTTGTTCCTTGAAATTAAACTTGGCTAGCACAAAATCAGCCCCGTCAAACTTTTGAATATCTGAGTTTCCTATGCCGACACGAATACGGCTAAAACTTTCGCCAATATGCTGAATCAACGATTTGACGCCGTTATGCCCGGCATCACTGCCGCCTACACGCGTTCTGATCTGTCCAAAGGGGATGTCGAGCTCATCATGAACAACCACAATGTCGGCTGGTGTTAACTTATAAAAGTGCATGGTGGACTGAACGGCTTCACCACTGAGGTTCATGTAGGTTGTGGGTTTGATGACGATAGCTCTGGTACTGGCAATTGTGCCGCTTGTTTCTAGAACCTGGCGGTCTTTCTTCTCAATCCAATTGCCGAAGTCATGCTGAGCAACGAATTCATCAACGCAGGCAAAACCAATGTTGTGACGAGTTTGATCATACTTTTTACCGACGTTACCAAGACCCACTAGTAAGACAGTTTTGTGAAGCCCTAGGGTGTATAGTGGTGCACTACTGCTGGTCTGGGGTTTCTTCTGGAATAAGGCCATATGGTAAGTGTATCAGAGTTAGTTAGCCGAGGCGTCGGCTGATTGCCATGCTCGCAAACTGTAAGAGCATATTGGCATCATAAACTAAAGATCCGTCAATGAAATCCTTTTGGTCAAGTTCGTGGCGGATGACAAAGTCGTCGGGTCCTTCCTCGTGGGTATGATGCCACAAGGCATACGAGCCGATGTCTCCCGGGCGTTCATGGGCCATCATGTAGAGCCGATCACGTTTTTGAATTGGCGAAAGATTGGCCATAACTTCGTTGTGTTCATTACCGAAAATTCCCCGGTATCCCCTGATACCCATATCAGGTTTTGGCTTCAATATATTTCCAACTTGTATTAATTCGTCAATACCAAGACTTCGTATGAGCTCTGCGTACTTAAACAAGGGTAATCTGGTATCCTCATCAATCGTGTGAAGCTTCAACATCTCAAATAGCTCGGCGTTTTGACCGACGCGCTCGTGATGAATTATCGCTGGCATATCAGTACCGCGTAACGCAAATTTTACTGATGCCAAAGCAATGCTTGCGGGTAATACCAAAGCACTTGCCACACAAAGGTCAAAGGCGCGCTTTTGTGACGAAGTAGCGTACTCCGGCCCTTTTAACATGGTGTCAAGTTAAGCAATATTGCTGACGTAGTGCAAGCATTAGTGTTTAGCCTGGCTTTTGGCCGTGCTTATGGGTTTCGTGTTTTTCGATAAACCAAAACTTAATAGGTGTGCCCGTCAAACCGTAACGCTCGCGCAATGCGCGCTCCATGTATCGCTTATAACTCCAGTGCAAAAACTTGGTGTGACTGCCAAACACCTTAAAACTGGGGATGGGGTTGCCTTCTTCATGCGATATGTAATTTAGCTTTGGGGCTCGATTTTTCAGTCCGGCCGGCGGGTGCTTATCAACAATCTGCCGTAGCCACTGGTTGAGCTCGCTGGTTTTATAGTCTTTAGCGCGTTCGGACATGATCTCGAGCACTATTTCAAAAATCTTGGTGACATTTTGGCCGGTCACCGCGCTGGTAAAAATAAGTGGCGCCCAGGGCACAAAATCATAGGTTTGTTTGATCTGAGCTGCCAGTTGATCACGGGTGTACGGCGTTTTTTCCTCCACGCTGTCCCACTTGCTGACAATCAATATAAGACCCTTGCCCGCCTCTTTAACCAACCCAGCAATTTTTTGATCCAGGGCAACATTCAGCTCATTTACGTCCATCAGCAACACAGTTACATCAGCTTGTTCGATGGCGCTCAGACTGCGCAGTACACTAAATTTTTCAATTCCCCGCTCTATTTTGCCACTACGGCGTATGCCGGCTGTATCCATTATCTCTATTTCTCGTCCCTCGTATCTGATAACTACACGATTAATGTCGCGAGTGGTGCCCGCTTTGTCGCCCACGATGGCCTGCTGTTTTTTGGCTAGGGTGTTAAACAGATACGATTTACCGACATTGGGGCGACCTAGCAGAGCCAGGCGTATACGGTTGTCATCTTGACGTAAGGATGCTTTCGGGATCACTTCTACCAAGGTGTCGAGCAGTTCATCAATACCGCGATTCTGAGTAGTTGAGGTCAATAAAATTGGTTTAATCCCAAGACGCTGATAATCGCTAGTCTGAGCTTTGGGGAGTTTGTCTAGCTTGTTAACGATTAGAAAGACCGGTTTGGTAGATTTAAGGGCCAGTTTTGCTACCCGCCGATCTTCGTCAGTGACTTGAATATCAGCTTCAATCACTACCCATATGATGTCAGCGCTATCGGTAGCCTGAACAATTTGTTCCTGAATGGTTGCTTCAAAATCATCTTCGGCTGACTTTATGCCAGCGGTATCAACCAACCAAAACTCATGGCCTTGATGGTCAGCTTTGGCAGAAATACTATCACGAGTAGTGCCAGCTTCCCGGGCAACAATGGCCTCGCGTCGTTTTAAGATTGCATTGAACAAGCTGGACTTGCCAACATTGGCTCGGCCCACAATTGCGACGATGGGTAGTTTTTGACGTTGCATGATTGTATTATTATAGCTTTTATGTCATAGTTTATAAAGTTATTTTTAAGAATTCATATGTCTGAGTATACAGTAGCAAAATTTGGTGGTACTTCTATGGCTCAACCTGAGCTGGTAGCTGATATTCTTGAAGGCCGGCCAGATCATCAGTTAGTGGTTGTTTCGGCCCCTGGCACCGATGCCAGTAGCAATGTTAGGGTAACGGACATGTTAAGGGATTACAGTGAAGTCGTTAAAGCGGATGATCAAGCCGCAGTCCGAAGCTCTAGGGATGCCATTATTGACAGGTTTGATAGTGTATTCAATGGTCTTGGTACTGATGCTCGCCAGGAACTTCGGCAGCGGGCCAATGCTCTGCTAACACCGGCTCATCACGATGATGATATTTACTATATGCACCTGGGCGAGACTCTGAGCGCCTGGAGTTTTGCTCGAATGATGGAAATCCAATATGTCACGCCAGCTGTGAGGTTTGCTGGCAATGGGCGGTTAGATAGACCAAAGACTTTAGATGCCGTACGGCAGCAAACTGCTGATCTGCGCCGGCGAGCAGTCGTACCAGGATTTTTTGGTAACGATCCATATGGACGTACTTGGCTGTTGGGCCACGGAGGTTCCGACAGAACTGGTGCGCTGTATGCAGCAGCCCGTGGTTGGGATTATGAAAACTGGACTGATGTTGACGGCATATATAGTGCTGACCCCCGGATTGTTGACAATACCCACCTTCTGTCGGAGTTATCCCGCGAAGAAGTACGCGAAGGCGCGCATGGCGGCACGGAGGTACTGATGGGCGAAACATTGGTAGATTTGGGCAGTAGTGGCGTGGTAACAACCATAAAAAATACTTTTAATCCTGATGCACCAGGAACACGTATTGTACGTACCAGAGAAGCCGATCAAAGTTCTGCGATTGTGGCCGTATCAGGCCGGACAGACCTGGTAGAAATATCTATTAGTGACATGGGGATGGCTAATGAACCAGGCTATGTTGATATGCTGCTCAAAAAGTTTGGTCGATTAGGCTTGTCTTGGCAACACATGCCGACAGCCCAAGATTCATTTTCTATCACGACCGTCCCCGAAACAGCGAAACAGGCAGCGGCTGTAGATGAATTCATAGAGTTTGTCCGTAGCAACGGCCTAAGCAGCCAGGCAACAGTTGAGAAGTCTGACAAAGGTGTTGTTTACGCTGTTGGTGAGCGACTACGCGACCCACGAGTTCGTAGCTTGACAGTTATGCGCATAATTGATGAAATCTTGTGCCATGCATTTAGTGTTGAAGATACCGTCTCTAACAGATTGAGTCCCAGTCTGGCCTTTTTGGTCCAACCTGAGGCAGTGACACCCATTATCCGGGCTATTCATCACAGCGAGCTCGAAAGAAAATAGCCCGAGGAGTTTATACTTCTCTTAGTAATCCAGAACCGAGGTCCCCAAGAACGTAGTTCCCTATCTTTAGGCGGTGAAGACGTATTACTTTGTAGTCAAGAGCGGCAAACGTGCGGCGGATCTGTCGGTTTCGACCTTCAGATAACGTTACTATCAAGTCGCGTCCTTGCCTCTCGAGCTGTAATCTGCTGGGTCCATCTTCAAGTTGCACACCATGTTCAATATGACGACGATCATCATCACGAAGTGATTTATTTAAACGAACCTTATAGACCTTTTGCTTTTGAAATGAGGGATGAGTTAGGGTTTGAGCGAGTTGACCATCGTTGGTCAGCAATAAGAGGCCGGAAGAATCTTTGTCCAACCGACCGACGGGTTTTAGATTTTGATATTTTTTTGGCAGTAAATCGTACATAGTTTGACTGCCCTGACCCTGCCGACTACAAACATAGCCGACTGGTTTATTAAGCATGATAGTTTGAGATTCGGCTGGCTTGATAATCTGATTATCAAGCTTAACGACAGCCTTTGGCAGTACTTCATCGCCTGGACCGGCCCGATGCTGGTCAATAGTAACGCGGCCGGAGTTAATTGCTTCATCGGCTGCCCGGCGGCTCATTCCGGTTGAAACGGCTATATAACGATTAATGCGCATAATCCTAGCTTAGCGTTTGGAGCTGTAAAAAACGAATAGTTTATAAGGCTACAGCGTTGGGGTCAGTGGGTTTGATCATGGTGCCGGAAGCCGGCGTTTCGTGAGCATCACTTTCCGGGGCGTTTGGTGATTGAGCCAGTTGTCCTCCCTGAACAACCACCGAGTCGACTACCGGTGTTGCCAAAGTATTCTTGGCTTCTTCTTTGGCTAGTAAGGCATCAATATCAGGTTTTTTGGTAGGGTCACC
>CAYMBM010000002.1:0-21414 GCA_964388705.1 uncultured Candidatus Saccharibacteria bacterium | reverse complement strand
TAAGGCTACGCCATATTGCATACTCAGTGATAGAGGTATTAAGTGTCAACCGGCTGCGACTAACACGTTCAAGGTACGCAAGGAAGCAGTAGACTGGTTTCTTGATAGGCACAAGCTCGTTATTGACCCTTCGTTAACAGTACTTCGTGAGGGCTTCGCGGGTGGGTACCACTACGCTGAGATACAGAACAATAAAGGCATGTTCAAGGAAGTACCGCTAAAGAATCACTACTCACACTGCTTCGTAGGTGAGACGCTCATAGATACACCGATGGGAGGGAGACGCATAGATGGTTTGGCTGTTGGGGATTATGTAGATACCCCGGTCGGGCCATGCAAGATTAGTGCCACTATGGAGTTTTTATCTAGCGATCTTGTCCGGGTGGACTTTTCGGACGGCTCTTGGCTGGTTTGCACGGCGGATCATCGGTTTATCACGGTAAATGGGCTTGTGCGCGCGGATGCGTTGCAGTATAGTGACATACTGCTCCCCAACCAAAGGCGCGCGTTATGGCTCAGTTCAAAATTTCGTCGGCTCCTCTCGTGGCTCGCCCATATGGGCGACCGCTTAAGCACAAGACTCAAGAGTTTAACGGAGTAGTATACTACAAGAAAGTTGAAGGGTATTACAAAGCTGATTTTTTTTCTATACGGCGTAACTAAGTACATGCATCGTGACGTATGGGAGTTTCATAATGGCTTAATTCCTGATGGTTATGTAGTGCATCATAAGGATGAAGATAAGAGTAACAATAGGATAGAGAATTTAGAGTTGATGAGCGCACAGGCGCATGGGCGTAAACATGCTATAGAGAGATGGGAGAGTGCTTCTGAAGAGGAGAGGCAAAAGAGAGTAGCTAATATTAATCGGGCTTCTGAGTTAGCAAAAGCATGGCATAGCAGTAAAGAAGGTAGAGCATGGCATTCTAAACATGCGAAAAGCCAAGTCAGGAAAAAGGTAGAGCTTAAATGTACGTATTGTGGAAAAAACTTCTTAGGTATTGCTAAGCTAACTAAAAGAGGTTTTTGTTCTATGTCTTGTCAGAGTGGGGCTAGAACTAAGTCTGGTATTGATGATGAGGAGAGAAATTGTGTATCTTGTGGAAAGATTTTTAGAGCTAATAAGTATAAGAAAACCAAAACGTGTAGTAAGAATTGCTGGCGTGAGGCGCTTAGAGGTACAAGAAAAACAAAGAATCTATGACCTTACTATTGACGGCCCTCACTGCTTTTACGCTAATGGTATTCTAGTTCATAATAGTATGGACACGATACAGTACGCTGCGTTATATGCGAAATACGGATTTAAAGCACCTATGAGTCAGGAAAAGAAGGTTGAGCAGAAATTCCGCTACGCATAAGTGACCGCTTGACAAGTCTGAAAAAGAAGCGCATAAAAAGCGCGCCGGGTAACAGCTAACGACACGGCACGCACGAAGCGCAGTGCTACAACTACAACATGTCGAGAGACAGTGTGATAATCCGAGGTTGGTTCCAGAACAAAGAAAGTTCAACCCTCACGGTATCCCCTTACCGGCGCTATAACAGCCAGCCTCACCTGCCCCGGTTCGCCGGGGCTTTTCTTATGGGCTGGCACGAGTGTTGCAAGCGGGCGCAGAAAGTGCTTGACAGACCCCGAAAGTGTGTGATAATCGCGTCCCAAGCATATCGGCCTGCGCCCACGGCGCATGAGATGCCTTTTCTAGCGCATCCACTGACTACAGGGCCGACTCCGTGACTTCCCCCGCACCATCCCCCTTGACCCTTCCCGCTGCCCTCTTGGGCGGCTTCTGCGTGCCTGAGAGAAACTAAGATGAGCCTTGAGAATATAAAGTCTAACGTTGTTACAGTTACCGTAAGTGGCGTTAATCGAATCCTTAATTTAGAGCAAGTACTTTTTGCAACAGTTGGGGCTACTACTTCAGTAGTTTATGTGAATGAAGGTGTTACTCCGGCTTCATTTACTATTGAGGGTGATTTTAGGAATCTCGTAGCAGGGGCAGGTGGTGGTGTTGTAATGAATAGCGGCCCTCTTTTTGGCGCATTTACTGAAACAAGTGGGCATACACCAGTAGTTATTAATTTTGATAAGTTTAATCGGTTCATTGATGCAAGCACACTTACATTTTCTAATTATGGAACTGTAGCAGCATTCACGTTTACACTTCTTGAGTCTGTTCAGAATGTATTAGGAGCTTCGGGGCTTAGTCTTCAAGATGTGGGCATTTTTTCAGTTAATAAATATAGTGGGTTTGTAGCTCCGCCGGTTCAGAGTGCTGCTGGACATGCAGCTACAGGTGGTTTAGTACCTGACGATACATACTACCTAAAAATTGTTGCGGTTAACACAAATGGGAGAACTATTGGGTCTAATGAAATTAGTGTTACCACTACTGGTGGTGGTCTTTCTACTATTACAGCAAATTGGGCGGCATCAACTGGTGCAAGTGGGTATCAAGTGTTTATTGGTACCGCATCTGGTGCAGAAAGTTCTTATTATGTAGTTGGTGCAGTTACTACACTTCTTATTCTTGGAGTACCGGGTGATGTATCTGGTACAGTCCCAACCACCAATACAGCGCAAATTCCTAATACACAAGAGTTCATTAACGCTAAAAATATTACCCATCAGATTCCCTCCGGTACGAATTGGGCTACGACATTTGTGGATGCTAGTTCAGTTCTCTACGTTGAGTCTATTAAGGATTTAACTGGTGGCTAGGCTTACTGCTGACGAAGCAGGTGGGGCTAACGTACTTGCATTTTTGGATATGATAGCGCATTCCGAAATTGGGGATGCGCTTTTGCTTATGACAGACGATGGTTACAATGTTCTTGTAGGATCGACGCCATATAAACCAATTACGTTTAATGATTATTCTGCGCATCCGCGTATTTTGAATAGGGCACTTAATTCTACAGCAGCAGGACGATATCAATTCATTTGGCGTACATGGAGAGGATTAGACTTTCCAGACTTTACACCCGAGAATCAAGATCGTGGTTGTATTGAACTTATTAAAGGTAGGGATGCGTTAGAAGTTGTTATTCGTGGTGATATTGAAGCCGCTATTCATTTATGTAGGGAAGAATGGGCTTCATTTTCGGGGAATTCGTATGGGCAGCACCAGAATAAAACAGCAGACTTAGTAGCATATTTTACTGGTGTTTTAGGTAGATATACATGACTACGGTACTTGAAAGACTTAAACGCGACTATGAATATAATCCTGAAACAGGTTATTTTACGTTTAAGTCGTCACGCGGCGGTAAGAGGAAAGGCAGTAAAGCTAATTCAGTTATGTCATATTGTGGGTATATCAGAATAACTGTCGGCAATGTTCGGTATCTCGCGCATCGTATGGCATGGTTATATGTTACTGGAAAATTACCAGTGGATCAGCTAGATCACATTAATGGTAATAGACAAGATAATAGGTTTGTAAATTTTAGAGAGGTGACAGACCAACAAAATAAATTTAATAAGTTGAAGATTTGTACGAATACGTCAGGAGTAAAGAACGTACATTGGTGTAAGAAAACAAAAACTTGGAATGTCACCATGATGCGCTCGAAGAAGAGTATGTATTTTGGCTCGTTCTCTACGATAGAGGAGGCTAAAGTAGTAGCTGAAGCTGTAAGAGAACGTCTCTATGGGGAGTTTGCTAATCACTCTTCTTTACCAGCATGGGGGTATGATGGTGCATTGGCTAGGTATGCATAGGAATGGATTTTGGGACGATAGGACAATGGGTTACCATTGCAGTAACGTTAATCGTGAATGCAATAGTGCAGACGAAAGCCGCGCACCATTTTTTGGATAAGAAACTGACTGAAGTGTACGAAAATATAGACGAGAGGCGTCTTGAAGCTCAGACAGGAAGGGAATCTATCAAGAGAGATTTGATAGCGAATACAATAAAAGATGATGCTCGCTACGCCCAAGTTAAAGCTGAAATTGCACAACTTGAATTGAAGGTAGTGAGAGAGTATCTTCATAAGAATGATTTCAAGGAAGCGATGGATTTGTATTTTAACCCTCTTTTCTTACGTATAGCGGATATTGAAAAGAAGTGGGATCGCTTCGTTGATAATAGAATAAATGAGAGGAGATAGAGATGATCGTGGAATTTGTTGATAATTGGCGCAGTTGGTGGAAGTGGATTTCTACATGGTGTTTTGCCGCTATTGCAGCCGGACATAGTGCTCTATCTTTTATTCCTACCGATCAGCAAATTAAGCTATTACAGCAACATGGTCCGTTTATCTCTTATGTTACTGTAGCGTTAGCGTTTTGTGGGTTTTTTGGTCGTATGATTAACCAATCACCGACTGACTCAACGGAGACAAAGCAATGAAGATTATCTTAGCACTAAGCCTTTTAGCCCTTACAGCTTGTAGTACTCTTACACCGAAGCAAAATGTATTCCAACTCGAATCAGAGTATCAAGTTGCCCTTGCTGCGGCTAATGCATATGCGGATTTACCCAAGTGTGGTACAGCAGACGCTCCACTTGTGTGCTCTGATGCGATGGTAGTTGCGAAGCTTAAGCAAGCTGATGCTGTAGTAGGACCGGCGATTTTTGCGGCACAGGCTACGGTACGTGATCCTAACTTTGATAAGTCTAAAGCCGACGCGGTATTAGTTGCTGCGAATCAGGCTTTAGCTGTGTTAACTACAATTCTTGCGCAGGTGAAGAAATGAACGCATTAGCATTAGCGATTCAAGCATTACAGTCTCTTATCACACTTATTCCGTTAGGGCAAGAACTTAAGGCTATGTACGATGGCATTGTAAGCAGCCTCCAAATTATGCATGCTGAAAATCGTGACCCTACCGATCAAGAGTGGGAAAATTTAAATACAGCAGTTCGTGCTCTTGAAGTCCAGTTGGCCTCTAAGCAATAATGTTTACTAGTACCGCAGCAAGTGATAGTTTGAAAGATACCCTTCTTCCGAGTGATTCGGGGGAAGGTGTTGAGACTTCAGAAATTGAGGATTCTCTTGCGCAGTATGTGCGTGATAACTTCAACAATGCATTATTTCACCGCCGCAGGCTAAGTGTTGATGAGAAACTTCTTAAGTGCATGCGTAGTATGCGTATGCAATACACTCCGGAGGAGATGAAGCTATTTGAGAGTGTAGACATTTATCCGGGGCTTTCGTCGCTGAAGGCTCGTGCTGGTGAAGCATGGATTAATGACATTCTTCTAAACTCACAAGATAAGCCTTGGGTTATCACTCCTACACCATTGCCAGATTTGCCGCAGTGGATGAAGGATCAGATTGTACAGCAGTTAGAAACTGAGATTCAGCAGCTTGGCATGGTAGATATTAGCCAAGTTAAACTTCGCGCACGAGATTTAAAAGATGCTGCATATCAAGATGCGCAGGAAATGGCGCAGCATGCTTGTGAAAATATGGAACATTTGATACAGGATCAATTGCTAGAAGGTAATTGGCGAGGTGCGTTTGCAGCGTTTGTATCTGACTTAATGGTGTTTATGACGGCGTTTATACGAGCGCCGGTTATTGAGAATACGAAGCAACTTGTATGGGAGAATAACAAGCCGAAGGTTGTGGAAAAAGCACTTCTTAAGTGTCGTCGTATTGACCCGTTTGACATGTTCCCGTCTCCCGATTCTACAGATACGCAGAATGGGCACTACATTATCGAACGTGCTCGATTAACGCCAGAAATTCTATTTTCTGCTATTGGTATTCCGGGGTTTAGTGAAGATGCGATTCGGTTTGTCATTGAACGTTATAAGAATGGGTATATCGAAAGAACTACAGAAGATAGTGAACGTCGTCGATTAGAGTATCGTGAAACCCCACTTTTAGAAACTAGAACCCTTGATACGTTGATATACAACGGGAAAGTGAAGGGAAGCCTGCTACTTGAACATGGTGTTGTTGTAGATGATCCGCAGCGTCAATATGAAGTAGAAGTTTGGTCAGTTGCCAACTGGGCGGTACGTGTAATCCTTAACCCGAGTCCGGTAGGTACGCGTCCAGTATTTGGTACTTCATATAAGAAGAACAATGGTTCGTTCTGGGGTGAGAGTGTAATCAGCCTCTTATTCGATGTTGAGCGTTCGTTTAACTCATTCATTCGCGCGTCACTTAAGAATGCGGCGTTTTCTGCTGGCCCCGTTGGTGAAGTAGATACGAGCCGATTGGGCGATGATGATAAGCCGAGCGAGATAAACCCTTATAAGCTCTACCATGTCACTCCTGATATGTCAGGTATGGGGTCTTCGGCTCCAGCGTTCAGATTTCAGATTATTCCAAGCACTGTTAAAGAATTACTTGATGGAGCTACTTATTTCTATAAGATGGCTGATGATATTAGTGGTATCCCCGCATATGTTATGGGTAATCCGCAGGTTCAGGGTGGTGGACGTACTCTTGGTGGTTTGAGTATGTTGATGGGCAATGCCGCTAAGGGTATTAAAGCAGTTGCACTGCATATGGATGAAGATGTGATTGAACCGATTGTGTCTTCTTATTATAACTATAACATGCTTACAAGTGATGATCCTGATGTAAAAGCTGACGCGAAAGTTATAGCTCGTGGTGCTTCTGGATTATTACAACGTGAACTTGCGCAGTCTAAGATGACTGATATTCTTCAACTTCTTACCCCATACGCTACAGCACCTATTCCGCCAGAAGGTTCTAGTATTGTGCCAGTTGAAACTATACGTCAAGTTATTACTGAAGTACTTAAGAGTACTGGTATGCATGTAGATTTTCCGAATCAGAATAGACAGCCGCAGTTACAACAAGATTTACAGGGTGCGGGTATTGCCACTGCAATGCAACGTGGTGCAGGGCAACCTCAACCCCTTCCGCCGCAGAGTGTAGTGCCTTCACAGAAGATGCAGCCCATCAATCTCCCGCAAGGATCGTGAAGTGAAAACTATAACTGAGTTTCTAGATTATGCTGTAAGTGAAGATGGGTATGTGTGGCGAATAGTACCACCTGTATCTGGTGCTGGCTGTGCAAGAACTTTACCATATAAACTTAAGCATAGTACGAAAGCTAATTCGGAGTATCAAAGAGTTCAGTTATGGAAGGATGGTAAGGCGTTTGCGAGATTTGTACATAGGTTAGTGCTAGAAACTTATATAGCCCTATGCCCTCCTAGAAAACAATGCGCGCATAATGACGGAAATCCATTAAATAACCATGTTAATAATTTACGTTGGGCTACACCAAAAGCTAATCAAAAAGATAGGCTAATTCACGGCACTACTTGTGCTGGTGTTACACATGGTATGTCCAAGCTTACTGATTTGGATGTAGCGCGAATACGAGCTAGTGATTTTTCTAGTAGAGTATTAGGTAATCAGTACAAAATGTCACATACTCAAATTCTATATATAAAGTCTGGTAAATCTTGGGCGCATCCACTTCTGCAAGGGTCATAGTATGGCAACGCAAATTAACGACGGGCAGTTTACACTAATTGCGCCTGCTACGGGGGCAGTAACTAGTAAACCCTATACGTCAAAAGTGTACCAAGTAGTTACGGTTTCTGCCGATGCATTGGCTGGTGCTGAGACTGTAAATATTTTAGCTAAAGTTGGTAGTACGCTTGTACAGGTTCTTATGCCTGATTTAACTACTCCAGCACGACTTAATAACCTACTTACGGGGCTACCACTTATAGGTGGTCCGACATATGTATTTGTTAAATCTTCGACCGCATCTGCTTGTGGCGTTTATATAGACGCTCAATTACAGTGAGTATATAAGTATGGCTGGTATTCCAGTAACTATTGTTGGTAATAGCGTAGCTACTACGCATGGTATTCCATTAGTTGTAGGTAATGGTGGTGGTGCTACTGGTCCCACTGGTCCTTCTGGTGGTCCTACTGGCCCTACCGGTCCTACCGGCCCTACAGGAGTTACTGGTGTGGGCGCTACGGGTGCTACTGGTCCCACTGGCCCCGCTGGTGGTCCTACCGGCCCTACTGGCCCTACTGGCCCTGCCGGGACTACTACAGGTGGTTTTGGTGTAGCGAGTGGTACGAATACGTATGCAGCTACAATTACGCCAGCACCAACTGGGTATGCAGTTAATGATTCTTACGAAATCGAGTTTACAAATGCTAACACTGGTGCGTCTACTATAGATTTGAATGGCTTAGGTCCGAAAGTATTACAAATCAATACTGCTGCAATTGTAGCTGATGACCTTCCAGCAGGTTGCACTCGTGTTATTGTTTATGATGGTGTACAGTTTCAAATAGCTTGTGTAGGTAGAATTGGATTAAAGTATTGGGTAGAGGCAAGGTCTACGGCAGCGCCTAATAATGTTATTAATGCGACGAGTTTTACTCCAGTAGTTAATACTACTAATATGGACGCAATTATTCAACCAGTCGGCACTGGGTCGTTATTAGTGCAAATACCGGATAGTACTGCTACAGGTGGTGATAAACGCGGGGTTAATGCTGTTGATTTACAAATGGTACGTAGTGTTGTTACTCAAGTAGCTAGTGGTGCTCGATCTTTTATAGCTGGAGGACAACAAAATAAAGTAACTACGGATAGTGGTGTAGTCTGTGGTGGTGTTACCAATACAGTAGATTCGTATGCGGTGGCTGGCGGTATCATGGGGGGTCGAGCAAATACGTGTAGTGGTATTTACTCTGGCATCGTTGGAGGGCATAATAATGGTATTAACTACCAAACTGGGCAATCTTTTATTGGTGCTGGTGATGGTAACCACATAAATGCTGCAACGGATGGTGCTATTGTAGGTGGTTTACAAAATACGGTTTCTGCAAATCAGGGCGCAATTTTGGGGGGTGCAAGTAATTTAGTTTCGGGAGTGACTAGTGCGTGTGTAGGTGGATTGCATAATACGGCATCTGGTTCACGATCTACTGTGATAAGTGGAGACTATAATACAGTTTCAGGGGCTAGATCGACTATTCTTTCTGGAAATTCATGCGTTATTGATACAAACTATGCTGTAGCTTCTGGTAATCAAGCGCATACTAGAGGGCGTTTTGGAGCTATAGTACATTCTTCAGCTACTTTCTATCCTGATAGCCCAAGCAGGTCTCCTCAAGCAGTCGATTTTACAATCTGCGGCAATACAGCTAATGCGACTCCAAAGCTTTTAGATGCTACTAATACCGCCAACCCTGCTTCGACTAGACAGTTTTCGCTAATACAGCAAAATACAGCAGCTACATTTACTGCGATTGTAGTTGCTAATAAACAAGGTGGTTCTGATTGTGCACATTGGAAGTTTGAGGGCGGGATAAGTAATTTAGGTGGTACTACAGCACTAACCGCAGCGGTCACTCCTACACTAATTGCTGCTACAGGGGGAGCAGGTACATGGACTATAGCAGTAACAGCAGATAATGCTAATAGTAGTCTTAATGTAACTGTGACTGGGCAAGCAAGTACACAAATAAGATGGGTTTGTAGGATATTTGCAGTGGAGCACTCATAATGGTTTTCGATGGGTCCGAATTAGCGCTTAATGATTCTGTGTATGATGTTGCATATGGATCAGGAAGAGTTATTGAGCTTGACAATAGAAATAATGTGTTTCGTGTTGCCTTTGGAGCACGTACATTTACGTATGATCTTAAAGGGTTTGGGACTTTCCCTCGAAAAACACTGTTTTGGCGTGAACCTTTAGGTACATTCGTACCTGCTAAGAATGATGAGAAGTGGGATATGTTTGATAAACTTCGTACTGCTGTCGCCTTAACTTTAGGACTCTAATATGTCGCGCACTACTTCAGGTTCCGGCCCTATATCCCCTTGGGCAGCAGGGCAAGAAAATACAACCTATAACATACTATTTGATGAGAGTAGTACTGAAAGCACATCGCATGTTTTTACAGTAGACAATAATTTTGTTCGTATCGCTGCATTTAATATGGCTCCGGGCGATGTAGCTACTATTGAACAGATTACTGGTTTGGCTGCTGGTGATAAAGTAGCGGATTATGCGCCAATTCACGGCCCTGTAAAACTTTACTACAATTCTGCGACAGATCAGCGAACTTCGTATATTCTTGAACGCCCCGGTAGGTATAGGGTTAAACTTTCTGCCGGTGTTGGCCTAGTTCATATTTACGCAATTCAGTTTTTCATTGAAAATGAAGCTAGTCAAGATGTAGCAGATGCCCTATATGCCATTATTAACAATCTTACTGCGCCGAATCCATGTGCTTTTGGGGCGGTTGTCCCAGTTGATCCTACAGCAAATAACAATGTACTGTCAAAGAATGATCTTGAATGTGTAGTAGATCAGCAACTTGTATCGAATGGTGCTGGCAATCTTATTCAGCTTCGTACTGACGGTGTCTATTATGGCATTCAGCCGCCACCTAATTTTGCTAATCAATATGTGTCGAGTGTGTCTGGTAATGATAGTAATGCAGGTACTATTGGGTCGCCACTGAGAACTATTCGTAAGGCGATTAGCAATTTACCAGACGGTACGATGGGGGATATCTATCTTAAGGCTGGTGAAACTTTTTATACTTACCCAGACAACCCAACTGATTATTTTAATACGCTAACTTTAAACCAGACGACGACAGCAATTGTCGCAATGGATATTGGGAATAGGATTATTACAATACGTCCTTATAACGATACTCCTATCGACGACATTAATGCTTACAATATAGCCAATAATACTGGGTACGATGCGTATATTGCAGCGGAAACTAATTGGCCTATTGTGGTAGCTAATATTTCACAAACTACTGATTCAAGTGCAATTTTGTCGATTCCATTCTCTATTGGTGTAAATGGCAGCTTAGGTTTCTTAGCCTGTATAGTTCGAGAGGGACAGACTGGTACAATTGCGCCAGCAGTAGGCTATGGTTTTATTAGAGGATCTGGTAACGTAGGTTTTCATGGTGGTAAAGTTATCCTAGGAAGTGCTTCTATTTTAGCCAATGCAAATTCTAATGGATCACAGATTGTAACAATAACGAATTTACAAGCGCAGTTGGCAAGTGTACCATCTAATCCATCTACTTTCTGTGACGTTGGCACTTACTATACTATTGTTACGATACCAGCTTTTGCTGCTGGTGGATTGATTGTACCAGCACTTACATACACTAATATTGGTGATAATGTGGAAACGTTTTTAGCCACAGCCGCGTATTGGCCGGGGATTGTAGTGTATAGCACTGCGTTTAGGTCATTTAGACATGTTTTAACTTCTATACCGATCGCGTAAGGAACTGCAATGATTTCTACAGGTATTCGATTGGGTGATGTAATTCCATTTGCTCCGGGGTTTGAGAGTGGTAGCTATAATATTCTCTTTGATCCCAGTTCTGCTAGTACAACTTCACATACTATTACTGTAGACGAACACCCATTTGTTATAGAGGCTTTTGGGTTAGTTTCTGCTGAAGTAGTGGAGGTATGGAGTGTAGGAGGTCGCGGAGCGGGGCAATGGTTTAGTCCGTTGTATGTGAATGCGAAGCAAGTGAAGCTAACCGCTACAGATAATAAGCTCTCATTAGATGTTTCTGGGCGTTATCAGTTTCGGTTAACGGCGGGTGGATTGGGTACAGTTTATGTAGTTGGTCACGATGCTAATGTCGCATCACCTTTTGCCGGGTTTGGCAAGTTTGTTGTAGGAGTATAGGAAATGAGTATGTTTAAGGGTACTGGCTATGCCGGTCAACTTAAGAATGGTTTCGGTGGTACATTCAAAGAGAGTGGTAACCAGCTGAAGACGTTTGGTACTGAGTCAAAGTACGGTACTAATCTTGGTTCTCGTGGTGATCCGGCTTCTAAGAAAGGTTCTATGTTAAAGAAGAATTATGCTACCGGTTGTAAGTCTTGTGGTGGTAAGATGTAATGTTTGCTTTTAATGAGCAAGAGAAAAAAGCTTTTACGATTTTAGCTCAAAGTCGTAACGGTGAAGAGATTTTGAAAGCATTAGTGCGCCAAAGGGAAATACTGATAGCCGCGTGGTTATCAAATGTTGACCCGTATCATGGTGGGCATATGCGTGGGAAAGTCTCAAATTTAGATGAGCTAATTTCTACAATCCGAAACCTTAGCCAAAGCAAGGAGAAATAACGATGCCTTCCGCCCTTCCTAGTGTTATGCAAATCAAGAAAGCGAAACTTGAAGCTAAACAAGTTACGTTACCAGCAATGGAGTCAATGCAGCGTCCTACTCTGAAACCTGTGGTTGTAAATTCGCAGGTAGAAAAGAAAGAAGAAAAAAAGGATGAAAAGAAAGAAGAGGAACTTGACCTTAAGCAGTTCGCTGTAGAGCCTGAAGAAAAGAAAGAAAGTGAAGTAGTGACACCGGAGCCTCAGAAGGTTGAGGTAAAGGTTGAGAAGAAGGAAGGCGAGGATGACGATGAGAGTAAGCGTGATTGGCGTTGGATGTACAAGAGCCTTGAAGGTAATCATAAGACTCTTGTAGAAGAGAATCGTCAGTTACGTGATAAGTTTGTTGAGCTTGAGACTAGATTTAGTGAGTTTAGTAAAAAACCGGAAGTAAAGGTAAATGAGCCAGCACTTGATTTAACGGAAGAAGAATTACAGGAATACGGTGCCGCGTTACCTGTTTTGAATAAGCTTTTAACGAAAGAACGTCGTAATATTGAACAGTCTGTAATTAAGCCTTTACAGCAAGAAATTCTCGAACTGAAGAAAAGTAATACTGATGTAGTACAGAAAGCCGCTGCTTCAGATGAAGGTACTTTTGTTCAGCAAGTTAGAATGCAGGTTAAGAATGTTGGTGGTGACTTTGATGCGATTCTTAAGAACCCTAAGTGGGCAGAATTTACGAATCGAGCTATTGGGCCATACGCTGATATTACTATTGGGCAAGCTTTATGGGACGCACATAAGAAGCGTGATTTAGGTAAAGTTATTAAGGTTTTTGAGGACTTTGCTAAAACACAAACGACGAACGGTGCAGGTGATGCCTATAGAGCGCCATCGGTAAGTGCTGCCGCAGGCGCATTACCGGAAAGTAACGAAAAGAAACCAATGCTAAAATGGTCTAAACGTAAAGAGGCGTCTGATAAGTTTCGGAAGCGTCAGATTTCGATGGATGAGTACAACCAAATTGCGAAAGTCTATCGAGATGCCGAAGCTGAAGGGCGTATTGACTTTTCTAAATAGAGGATATTGAAATGGCAGTCCCCGCCGCAGCAGGCTACCCACAATATAGCGGTAGCCTTATTAGCCCCATGTTTAGCATGGAGCTGCTCGAATTGTTTTATTGCTCTACTATTTACTCTGACATTTCTACTACCGAGTATACTGGTGAATTAGAGAAATGCGGAGACCAACTTACTTTTTGGATGGAACCTGAAGTAAGGATTCGCGATACTACGAAGAATCAGACTATTGAGCATGATACGCTTGATAGTCAGCCTGTAACAATGATCGTAGATCAGGCTAAAGATTTTTCGATTAAGATTTCACAAATTGACGAGCAACAGATTTGTAATTGGCCGAAGTGGAAAGAATCGTTCTTGCGTCGCGCTTCGTATCGTCTTGCACAAGTTATTGACCAAGGTTTGCTGTCGCAGATGTATTTCGACACGGACCCGCTTAATAAAGGTGAGACGGCAGGTGCGTTATCTGGTAATGTGAACCTTGGCGCGGTAGGTAATCCACTGCCGGTTACTAATGTTAATATTACTGAGTTTTTGGCACGTTTACACCAAGTACTTGATGAACAATGTGCCCCTAGTGAAAATCGGTTTGTTGTATTGCCACCGGCTGCTATTACAGTTCTTCGTAATAGTGATCTTCGTGCGGCATATTTGACTGGGTTAAGCTGGTCACCGATGGTTAATGGTCGTCTGCCTGATGAAGTTATGGGCTTTACGATCTTGAAATCGATCAATGTTCCTCGCGTGTTTGATCCTGCGGTTAATACGGAATGCTATCAGATTATCGCTGGTGCGAAGATGGCTACCGCGTTCGCTGCACAGATTGAGAAGACTCGTGTAATTGAGGACGTGAACGACTGGGCAACGTACTATCAGGGTTTGGCTGTCTACGGGTATAAGGTTCTGTATCCGAAGGCTCTGGCTGCTATGTACGCTCGATTTAACTAATAGGAGACAGACATGGCTACTACTTATGACTTGTATCTTGGCGGTGCCCGCACTGTCAATCCTGATACCCGTATGTTTCCATCGGCAGCTTATAACCCGCTTGCACGAATTAAAGCGGCAGACCATAAGAATCCGATTGGGTATGCGGTTACTCGTGTTTTGAATCCTGGCCCACAGGCACCTGTTACTGTTAATGGTGCTGTAGCGGATCAGGCCGTCACCGACTTTCTTAATTTTCAGGCGTTAACTTCGCCTGTAGTGGCGGGTGATATTTTGCGTCTCGTACCGTTGCCGAACGGTTGTTTGTTTGATGGGTTCTATTGGGAAGTTGAGACCGCCCTTGCAGGATTCACGTTCTCGATCGGTTACTCACGTATCGGCAATGGTTCTTATGTTGGCGGTGCTTCTACGGTTCCGACTGGTACTATTGGTACTATTCTGCTTGCTACACAGAGCGGTGCTACTATCTCTTCGGGGTTTGTGGATGCGGCTGGTACGGCGTTAACGGCTGATACTTCACATGCCTGTGCGTCTACTTGGATCGGTGGCACTATTAGTTCTACTGGTGCTGCTCCTCCGGGTGATGCTCTCTGCCTGCGTATCGACGCTCTTGCAACTGTGGCAACTGGTGCTGCGAACTTTGGTAACCTTCGCCTGAAGGTTAGTCCGATTATTCGCGAGCTTGTTCGTGGTCAGTGGTAAGTTAAACTATGCTGGAGGGCTTCGGCCCTCCGGCTTTTAAGGAGAATGATTATGAAATTAGTGTCAGGTCATCGTTATCTTCGTGGTACTAATGGCGAAGTAGTTCCATATAGTGAGAGTCTTGCCGCAGCTTCTAAATATGAGGAGTTTGTACAAGAAGGTGATTTTGAGAATGAATTGCAGTTTGCCGAAAATCAGAAAATTGTAGCTCGTAAGTCTGTTCCGCCTAAGAAACCGCAACAGGATGTGCAAGTAAAACAAGAAGTGCAGAAGCCTGAAGTGAAGAAGCCGCAGCCAGTGAAAGCACAACCAGTGCAACAGGCTGCGCCAAAGAAAGTTTTTGAGCATATGGATATTCGCCAAGAGATGGCGTCTGATTTGGAAGGTTTGGAGTAATTAAGTGCCCACTTTAAAGTCTACTGTAGAGGAAGTTTCGCGGCAACTAAACGATCAGCAACGAGGGTTTGAGTATACTCGTTGGGTTCGCGCGTCCATTATTCAGTATATTTATGATGGATTTCTCCAAGTAGCACTTTATCGTCCAGATGCGTTTACCTCAAATATAGATGTTTCACTAGTGCCGGGGGTCAAACAGCAGCTTCCAGAAGGTGTTTTGAATTTGGTTGCTTTTGTTAATCCCCTACTAGTGACAGAAAACGACTTTGGGTTGACGCGCTCGTTTAATAAGAGTGTATGCCCCGAAGAATTAGATTGTGATGGTAACGTCGTGTATACTGTAAGATCGTACAATTATGACATACGCAATCCGGGGTTTTTCTTTGTGTCGCCCCCTGTCCCAATGGGGCTTAAGACGCCCCCTGTTGTAAGTCTTAATGTTGCCGGGCCTCCGCCTGTTATAGATGCTACATGGTGGCTCAAAGAGCTGCCGGGTGATGTTAAGTATCATAATGCCGTAGTAGCATGGGCATTGTCTCGTGCTTATGAAATAGATACCGAGTCAGAAAACAATTTTCGCTTAATGAACTATCAACGCAGTGAATTCTACCGCATGATGGGCATTAAGTACCAGATGGAAAGCAAGTTCAATTCTGGCTGGTATTTAGGGCAGCGTGGCACTGAAAATACAGTTAGGGGGCAGCAATGAGTTGTAATATTACGCTACGTCCATTAAACGACATTGTTCCGTATATCCAGCCTAATTGTAGGTCACTACCTGAAGAAATGGCGATGGATTATGGGCGTAGGGCGTATATTGAGTTTGCGCGACGTTCAGGTGGTATGGTAAGGACTCTTGTATATGACCTTCAAGAAGGTGTACTTGACTATCCGTTGGAACTTCCGAAAGGTTATGCAATTAACCGGATTAACTGGGTATCCATTGAGAAGTGGGGAAGAGTTGTACCTACTTTTGACCATAATAATGAGTCTTGTAGTGGTTCTAACTCTAACCAGAATCTTTATCAGAACTATTCTGGCGGTGCATTAAATGGTAGTTACGGCTACGGCCCTAACAGTTGGACTGCTAGTTGTGGGCAGTATCGCTTCCATATGGCAGGATATGAGTGCTTAATTTTGCATAATGCGCCTATTAAAGATTGTCCTAATGGCATTTGTATTGAAGTTTCAATCGTTCCTACACAAGATGTGTGCGGATTCGATGACGATTTCTTTGACCGGTGGGTAGAAGGAATTACTTATGGGGCACTTGCGAAAGCGATGTTGCTTACTAATACCGATTGGTATAATCCACAAATGAGTGATTCCTATAATCGAAAGTTTATGATCGAGATTCAACGTGCGCGGCATAAGTTCGACCTTAACTATTCTCGTGGCCCAATGCGTATGCAAGCTAAGAGGTTTGTATGAGCACTTGTAGCACTAGTGAAGCTATTGGGTGTGGAGTTCTTAAGGTTTGCCCACAGACTGCAAAGCTTTTCATCACTGTAGCAAGTCGTGGCTGTAGCTGTGTGAACATGTGCCGGTGTTCTACTGGGTTTAATGCGGATACTACGTCTATCTATATCCGTCGCGATGGTCCACGGTATTCACCGTCTTTTGGGTGTTGTGGTAATCCAGCGCATCGTGTATTAGACTGCCCTATCTTGCCGGGGGATTTAAGTTTTCCATTTCCTACATTTATTGTACCGTGTCCGGACCCAGTAGCGCCACCTTTCCCTAATTGCGACCCTAATTCGCAGTGGTTTTACAAATTTCCTCCATTCGTGCAGTATAAGCTTTTTAGTCGTAATGCTAATGAGCTTTGCTTCTTCTTAGATAGTATTTTCTATGATGTACCAGCAGGTCGATATGTAGCCGATTTGTTTGTTAATGGTGGTTTAGTGGGGCATCAACGTATTAAATATGATAAGGGCTACGCGATTACATCTGCACGTTCTCAGCAGTTTAATAGTAATGCGTGTGCAGATAATAACCCATCGCCGCAGTGTGGCACAGCTACCTGTATTCAGGAGTAAGAAATGGCATTTCAAGCAATTTATGGGCTTAACGTTTCGCTTACTGCTGCTACTGCTGCCGGGGCGGGGCTTTTACAGATTGACCCAAGTGCTGCTAGTGCATTAGCGGCACAGTTAGGTAGTAACTTTACCTATGCGTCACTTTCTGATGGCGTAAACTACGAAATTGTTAAGATTAACTCAGTATCATCGCCTAATCTTAATGTAACTCGTGCGCAGGATGGAACTCCTACATCGGCCTTCCCCGAAGGGGCTTGTATTCGCTTTGTGTGGAACGCTGAAGGCATACAGGCTACCGCCGCAGGGGTAACCTTCACCGTGGTCGGAACGGGCGCTGCGACCGTTACAGGCACGTCTCCGAACTTCACAGTAAACGTTCCGGTTCCCGCTATTACAGGCACATTACCTATTGAAGTGATGGGCAGTTATCCTGCTTGGGAGATTGACTTTCAGGGCAATTTTGGCGGGTGTTGTTGCGGCAGTAGTGGAGGAGGCGGTGGAGGTACGATCACAGAAATTACTGGTAGTGGTTTAGCTACTGTCACTAGTGGTACTGGGCCGATAGCGAATGTGAGTGTTACTGCGCCAAATTTTATTGCTGGCGCGAATATGACAATTACTGGTACTTGGCCTAATATCACGTTTGCGTCTTCAGGTGGCGGCGGTGGGGGTGGTGTAGCTTCTGTTACTGGTAGTGCTAAAATTCTACTCTCAGGCACGCCAACTAATCCAGTTATTAATTTAGTCACTACTGGTGCTGGTGGAGTATATAATGGAATTACGTTTGATGCATGGGGTACTGCTACTAGTACAAATCCTGCGTACATACCAATTACGACCCTTTTATCGTCTAACCCCGGTGTTGCGATAACTTACCCAACGCCCGGTACAGCTAACTTCCTTATTGCTGATGCATCTACTACTGTACGTGGAGTACTTGCTTTAGCCCCTCCTACCGTTGCCGGATCGAATAACCCGGGTGATGCTGCTACAGCCGTAACCCCCGCTGGTTTGAATGCCGTAATAACGTCACTCGCTAGTCTTAGTCTTAATGGTAATTTTAGTTATACGCCTGATCCCGGTGCTAATTATACTAATACATTATCTCCAACAGCTACGATTCCTTTATTGCCAATTGGAGCGTTTGCGCTTATAACTGCATCTGCTACGGTTACTGACTCAGCGTTAGGCGCTGGCGTAGTTCCTGTGTGGGGGTTAGGCGTTTTCGATATTTCTGGCATTACACAAGGCATAAAAGCGATTTCAACCGCTAACCATATTGTAAGGTTTGTTGTAGCTGGCCCTACTGGTGCTCCAAGGAATCTGACATTGAAAACAACGGCGTTAACAGGTACTTCGACAGTAGTATCACAACAACTTGACGTTTTAGTGATCCCATAGTGGCTTCAATTCGTTTAACGCAATTTGCTGGTTTAATGCCTGATCTATCCGCTAAGCTTTTAAATAAAGCCAATGCGCAGATAGCGCATAATTGTTTACTTTACGATGGTAAACTTAGGGCGATGCCGGCGTATTTTAACTATCAAACACTCACAGATAGCCCTATATCGCTTTATAAAGCTAGCTATTCTCCGTTCCCTACGCCGAATGGTAATGTTTTCCCTGAGTTTGACTTTACTACGCCTATATATTTTGATGGTCCTCCATTTCCGATAGGGCTATATGGGGTTAATAATACTAGTAAATTATGCAATAAATTTGGGTTACCGGGTATTACAGGCAACGTGTTACCTGCCGGTGTTTCAGCACCAATTGTAATTGGTGGGGTTGTATCTGTTTCAGTGGTTCCAAACTTTCAATCAGTGCGACCTACTGTTGTTTCGTATTGTATGACTTTTGTACGTAGATTAGCTACTAATAAAATAGAGGAATCCATTCCTGTATGGCTTTGTACTGTAGGAAATAATGGTAGTCAGTTATATTATGATGGTGATTTAGTACAGCTTTCGTTCGACATTGCTACTCCGAATGCGGGGCAAACAGGTATCCGTCTTTATAGAACTATTTCAGCATTAGAAACGGGCGAAAAATTAATCAACACATTCGATACCGATTGGTATTTAGTTACTGAAATCCCCACTAATCAGATGTTACCTATCGGTGGCGGATATAATGTAGTTTATGGTGATATTGCACTATCACAAAGCTTACCGGGTGATTTACTGCTATCTGAGTTATTTTTCCAACCTATAGAGCCAGTAGCTTTTAGTGGTCTAACGGAATCTGGCTGGCTCTGGGTTAGTTCAACCACAATGTTAGCTTTTTCGGAACGATATTTACTACACGCATGGCCCCCCTCGGGAGTACTAAAGCTTCCTAATAACGATGCAATTACATCGGTTACTACGTTTTATGATACTGTATTTGTAGGTACTTCGTTTCAGCCATATAGGGCTAATATCGCTGTATCAGATGATGATACTGTACAAACTAATATTTACCCGTATCCAGAAAATCAACCGTGTTTAGCTAATTCTATGGTACGTGCCCCTTTTGGTGCGTTGTATACATCTCCTAACGGTATCGTGTCGTTAGAAGAAAACCGAATGCAGGTAATTAGTAGAGAATTATTAAATGGTGGAAATGTCCTCTATAAGTGGTGTGAAGATAATGTACTGCACGAGTTTAAGTTTAGTGATATAACTAACGCTGCGTGGTTTAATGGTTTTTATGTAGGATATGCGCCTTCTGGGAAAATATTTGTGTACCAGCCACCGGAAGACCTAAATGACCTACATACGTTTCAACAGTTAGTGACGATGGACGCGCCTGTAGCTAGTACTCCTCAAGCTTGGGTAGTTGGTGGTTTTGGCCTTCATACAGTTTTTGGGCCTAATTTATACTACTGGCCTATACCGGGTTGGGTTCGCACTGGCGATACACCACAAAAATTGCGCTATAAATGGAAGTCCAAAAAGTTTGTAATGCCGGGACGTACTAATTTCGGAGCCGCTAAAGTCGTATGGGAGTGTGATGGGGAAGTGTGTTTTAAGCTAGTGGCAGATTGTATCTGTGTGTATGAACGTAAGGTAAGCGATTGTCAGCCATTTAGACTTCCGAGTAACTATATTGGTGTTGAGTTTGAGATTGAATTAGAAGGTGATGGTACAGTGAGTGAAGTGCATGTAGCTTCTGCAATGAAGGAACTAACTGAGGTAGAAACGGAATGAATGATTTAGAGTTTAGTTCTAAAATTCGAGAAGTCTTAACTCGACACTACATGCCTGCTGAAAAATTACCAGACGGCAGACCAAATCCAGACTGTAATCCAGTAATGCAAACTGAAGCTAAATCCGCTATTAGTTGTATGATTTCGCTAGCTAAAGTGTTTAAGTTATTAGAGAGTAAAGAGCATACCTTTATCCTCCCTGTTATAGTTGATTTAAGTTTTGGGTTAGAGGAAAATTTATTTTGGAAGCAGTATAAGGCTATGCTGATCCCAGTATTTAAAAATGCTTTGCATGGCAAGCTTTTGTCGATGGTGTCACAGGGGCACGGTAGAGCGGTATTCGATCAGCAAGATAAGTCATGGCATAATTTATTTTTGCTTGGTTACGATTGTCTACACGGTATTATGAGAACGACTGAAGTTTCTCCAGTATTAATGCATGATCTATCGAGCGTGTTATGAGTGCTATTGCTGGTAATACAGAGATTTTAGTTCAATTTGATCCGTCGTATATTCCTTTTGCGGTTCTCGCTTTTGCATTTGAGACATTTGTTCAAGTAGAGTATTTGCAATTAGCTTCTGATTACTATGATCTGTACGCGGAGCAAAGGGATTTTTACTATAATAACTTTCAGGGTTCTGGATTTGAAACTCAATTTCTAAATCAGGTTTTCGATAATCCCTTATTACCGCAGGGGCAGTCAGGTACACTATACCAACCCCAATATATTCAACAAAATGCGATAATTTCTAATTATGCTGATCCTAATTCGGCCCCTGACTTCTTTAAGGAGTGGTGGCTTAATCATACTAATATGTATGGAGATATTGAGCTAAATACTACAAATGGGCAACCTATTGGGTGGGAACCCGACGAGCTTGATTTGCAGGCTACCATCGCTGATTTTAGCACATATTTGGAGCGATACGAGGAACATCGTAAAGATGTGTATGATGAACGTACATGGGAATGGCAAAATCA
>CAYMBM010000001.1:0-22144 GCA_964388705.1 uncultured Candidatus Saccharibacteria bacterium | reverse complement strand
AAGAGCTGTTTCTGGTGAAAAGTCAAGAAACTAGCGACCAATTAGTTCTTAAACCCATGAACTGCCCACATCACACTCTCATTTATGCCAGCAAACAGCGTAGCTATCGTGATTTACCTGTTCGCTATCTAGAAACAACGACAATTTATCGTGATGAAAAAACTGGTGAACTAGCTGGATTAAGTCGGGTTCGTTCTGTGACCCAAGATGACAGTCATGTTTTTTGTCGCGAGGACCAAATTGAGTCTGAGATTAATAACCTCCTGAGTGCTGCGTACGAACTTTATGAAACTGTCGGCATGAGTCTCGGCGTTCGTCTATCATATCGTGATGAAAGTGATGTTTTTATTGGATCTGAGAAACTTTGGCAGAGTGCTCAGAAACAGCTTAAGAACGCCTTGATCTACAATAAGATTGATTATGTCGAGGAAGCCGGCGAAGCTGCCTTCTATGGTCCCAAAATTGATTTCATGGCAACTGACGCCATTGGACGGGAGCACCAAGTGGCTACCATCCAGCTGGATTTTGTACAACCAGAACGCTTTGGGCTTACTTACATTGATGCAGATAGCAACCCGAAGCAACCAGTTATGATTCATTCGGCTTTGCTCGGATCAATTGAACGATTT
The DNA here is from genome assembly GCA_964388705.1 of uncultured Candidatus Saccharibacteria bacterium. GTDB lineage: Bacteria > Patescibacteriota > Saccharimonadia > Saccharimonadales > OMJO01 > OMJO01. Next base: position 21,515 of record CAYMBM010000001.1, on the reverse strand, counting down.
TTGGCAGTTTACATCGAGCATACTGCCGGCAGATTTCCCGTATGGTTAGCACCGGAACAAATTAGGATTGCCACTCTCAATCAAGAGCAGCCGACCGTTACCTTTGCTGAAAAAGTAGCGCAAAATGCTCGTCAGTTAGGCTTACGTGTTGAAATTGATAATGCTAATGAGTCAGTTGGCAAGAAAATTAGAGCCGCGGAGCTCATGAAGATACCGTACACTCTGGTTATCGGACCCGAGGAGATTAAGAGCGGGCAGGTGCGTCCTCGTATTCGCAGCGACATGTCGGTAGGTGATCAGCATAAATCAGTGCAAGTCGAGGATTTTCTTAACACGGTTGTTCATGAAACAAAAGGACGAGTAACTAAAAGTTCGATTTGAGCCATGAAACCGAAGCCAATAATCGCCGTTGATTTAGATGACGTATTGGCGGCAAATGCTGAAGGTTTTGTAAAGTTCAGCAACGAAAGGTGGGGCACACACCTGCGTACAGAAGATTTCCACGAAAATCTTTCTGTTCTTTGGGGTGTTGATATCAAAACAGTTAATAAACGTATGATTGATTTTTGCGAATCGGAAATTGTCCGCAATTACGGCTACTTTAAAGAGGCTTTGCCTGTTTTACACCACTTAAAGGAAAAATACATCTTGTTGCTAATTACCTCCCGTCGCAAACGGCTTGTTAAAGCTACTGCAGACTGGGTTGCTGAGTATTTGCCAAATATATTTGATAGCATTCACCACACGGGATTTTTCGATCAGCTTGAAAAGGGTGCTTATAATCTGACAAAGGGCGATATTCTACAAAACTTGGGTGCTGAATATCTTATAGATGACCAACTTAAACACTGCGCTGCGGCCGGGAAGATTGGTCTTAAAGCGCTATTACTTGGGAATTACAAATGGAATGAGGCAGCAGTTTTATCACGTGGTGTCACGCGAGTTGGGGATTGGCGGGCTGTGGGAGACTATTTTCATGTCAAGGATTGACGCTGCATTCAAAGAACGAGTCTACGACCTAGTAGCTCAGATTCCAAAAGGTCGAGTTATGACCTATGGTCAGTTGGCAGCCTTGGCTGGAGCGGCTTGGGCTGCATGGGAGGTCGGACAAATTGCCCATACTGGTCCTGCAGATTTACCCTGGCAAAGAGTGGTTAATAAACAGGGTGGGCTAGCGAGCGGTTATCCAGGGGGCAAGGCTGGACACAAACAAGTCCTGGAGGCTGAGGGTATAGAGGTCAACAGCGATTTCACGCTAGATCTTAAGGAACTTCTCTGGTATCCCCAAAAGCCAGTGGTATGATAGATTCATGTCAAAAAAACAGCGCGTTGTTATAGTCACAGGTGGGGGTAGTGGTATAGGTAGGGCAACTGCTGAGCACTTTGCTTTGAGTGGCGACATTGTATACATTTTTGGTCGCAAACAAAACACTTTGGAAGAAGTTGCCAAACAGGGAACAGGTACCATTATTCCGATTAAGTGTGATGTGACATCACCTAAGGATATTGATTACGCGATCGACCAAGTGGTTCAAGAACACAAGACTATAGATGTACTCGTCAACTGCGCCGGTGCAACGAGCGGGCTTCGTCCAGATATGAGCCTTGGCAAAGCTCACGAGGCTTGGAATGATACTATCGGTGTAAACCTGACAGGATCTTATCTGATGATTTTTGCTACACGACCACACCTTGCTCGGCCGGGTGGTCGAATTATTAATATCAGTTCAATTGCCGCTTTCAGTGGCAGTAGTCAGACCGGTGGCGAAGCCTACTCCGCAGCCAAAGCTGGTCTTCATGGCATGATGCGCACGCTCGTCAAAGAATTTGCACCCCAGGGAATAACTATCAACTGCGTAGCTCCAGGTTTCATTGCCGATACCAAGTTTTTCTCATCAGCTGTTCCGATGAGTGAGCGCATTGAACGAGCAGAAAAAGCAATTCCGGCCGGCCGAGTTGGGCACCCCGGGGAAGTAGCTGATGCCATATTTTTTCTGGCGTCTGACGAAGCCAGCTATATCAACGGCGATATTGTAAATATTAATGGTGGTTGGCAGTTTTCACGCTAGAACATGACCACGAACAAACAGGCTCCGCTTATTGTCGTTGTGGGCGAAACAGCATCTGGCAAGTCATCACTAGGGTTACTACTAGCCAAGCACTTGAATGGCGAGATTATATCAGCTGACTCGTGGGCAGTTTACAAGGGTTTTGATATTGGCACAGCCAAACCAAGCAAGAGCGACCAGTTATCAGTCAAACATCATGTGATAGATGTTGCGAACCCAGCTAATGGCTTCAGTGCTGCTGAATTTAAAACTCGTGCCCAAGCGGCAATTGCCCACATAACCTCGATAGGTAAAGTACCTATTTTGATTGGCGGTAGTGGTCTCTATGTCGATAGTGTTATATATGGATACAACTTTCTACCGGCCAGTAGTCCTAAATTGAGGTCGCAACTCAATGAGCTAGACTTAAGCAAACTAAAAGCCGTGCTTATTAATAAACAGATAGACACCACTGACATTGATCTACGTAATAAGCGTCGCTTGATCCGATTATTAGAAAATAATGGTCAGCGTCCAACAAAAGAGGGACTTCGACCAAATACATTAATTATTGGTATACATATTCCTAAGAGTGAAATAGCTAAACGAGTTGAACAACGTGTCGGTCAGATGATGAACCGCGGCCTAAAAGCAGAAGTTTTGAGACTTTCCAAAACTTTTGGTTGGGATGTTGAGCCCATGAAAGGTATTGGTTATAGTGAATTTCAAGAATACTTTACTGGTCAGCAAACGCTTGCGGAAACGAAGCAACGTATCATTAATGCCACTCTTAAATTGGCCAAAAAACAGCGGACTTGGTTTAAGCGCAATAAATATATTCAGTGGATAGATGACCCCAAGAAAGCTGTTGCACTTGCTACAACATTTTTGAACAAATAGCAGTGTTAACTGGACAATCATCTGGTACAATACCAATATGATTGAACAATTGTTTGGATCAAAAACACGGGTAAAATTGCTGCAACTCTTTTACAGTAATCCCAACCGGGCATTTTATGTTCGGGAGATAACTCGAAAAATCGATGAACAAATTAACTCGGTTCGACGAGAACTCGCGAATTTACTAAGTATTGGTATTATTTCTTCAGACACTAAAAATAATCGTTTGTATTACGAAGTCGATCAGCAATATGAGTACTTTGTGCCACTATCGGCTATTTTTGGCGAAGGGGTTATATCAACTGCTAAAGCTCCCACAGCCAAAAGTGAAGCCGGTGGCATTAAGTCCATTGGTAACGTAGAACTTGCGATTTACACTGGTCAGTTTACACGTGATGATAACGTCGGTGTTGATATACTGATAGTCGGCGATATAAATCAGACTAAACTGGGTCACTTTATTGACGAGCTTGAAACTCAGGAAGGTAAAGAATTACGCTACACCGTTATGCCCATGGATGAATACACCTACCGCCGCCAAGTTAACGACCGGTTTCTCTCTGATGTGCTGGTAGCCAAGAAGCAGATATTAATTGATAAACATCAACTGTTAGGCAATAAAGTTACTAATACCGACAAGAAAACCAAGGAGTAATAGTTATGGAAATCCTATACTACGGGGGAAATTGTATTCGTTTGAACGCCAAAAAAGCCTCGGTGGTTATTGATGACAATCTCAAACAACTTGGACAAAAATCAGTTGCACGGACGGGAGATATTGTATTGGTAACACATGAAATGATTGGTTTACCGGGCATCGAAGCAAAAATTGTGATTGATACGCCGGGCGAGTATGAGGTGTCAAGCGTTTCAGTTCAAGGTGTGTCTGCTCGAGCCCATATGGATGAAGCCAGCAAAGAAACAGCCACTATCTTTAAGGTTATCGCCGATGACGTTCGACTAGCCATTACTGGTCATATTTATCCTGAACTCACTGACGCTGATCTGGAAGCGCTCGGTAGCGTTGATGTATTGATTATACCGGTCGGTGGCAATGGCTACACACTTGATAGCATTGGAGCCCTCAAGCTTATCAAAAAGATTGAGCCCAAAGTTGTTATTCCAACCCATTACGCCGACAAAGCACTGAAGTACGAAGTGCCTCAGCAAACTCTGGAGGAGGCCTTAAAGGGCCTGGCTATGGAACCTAAAGAAACAGTTGCAAAACTCAAGGTTAAGCCCGGTGAATTCAGCGAAAACACTCAGCTTATAGTTCTCGAACGATCTTGATTATTAAAAAAGAAGAAACTTAATGTGGACGAGAGGTTATTAATACCTTAAACTAACAGGCCCTTTTTCTTGAGGGTGCGAATAGTTTGAGTGCTGATTTTCATGGTGACTTTTTTGCCATCAACAACGTCTGTTTTGGTTTGCAAGTTTGGCTTCCAGACTTTTTTGGTGTGCCTTTGAGAAAAGCTCACCTTAGAGCCGTATTGTTTGCCTTTGCCGGTAATTGCATCTATTTGCATGATAATTCCTAAAGATTCAAGGTGTTAGTATAGGGCTTTTCCCCTGGTAAGTCAATGTACAGCCGTGCTTTACCAAAATACCAAATGTTTTGACACTTTCGCCACCAAAAGTGACGTTATATTTGCTTCTTTGGAAAAGGAGATAATCACCAGTTATACTTGAGTGTATGCAACTGACTGCCAGTGACTTATTAGTAATAGTTCCGGTTATTTTTATATCGATGGCTGTTCACGAGGCCACGCACGCCTTTACTTCTCATTGGCTGGGCGACACAACGGCTCGGGACATGGGGCGTCTGTCATTGAATCCCTTGAGGCACATAGATCCAATAATGACTTTGTTATTACCTGTCGTGACGTGGGTGTTCTTTCGGGTACCACTGCTGGCGGCCAGGCCAGTACCGTTTAATCCAGCTCGGGTTAAATACGACGAGTTTGGAGCAGCCCTTATCGGTGTTGCTGGCCCACTTTCCAATCTGTTACTGGCGGCTCTGGGTGCCATAATTTTACGATTTTTATCACTTCCAGCCGTCGCCTTTAATTTTTTTACGATTTTTGTGGCCATAAATGTGGCCTTGTTTGTGTTTAATATGATTCCATTTCCTCCTTTGGATGGTTCACGGTTACTATATGCGGTTGCTCCAGAACCATTACAAAAACTAATGTATGTCATTGAATCAATGGGGATGATGGCTGTTATATTGTTTATTATTATCTTGATACCGGTCATAGGACCGCTCATCACTTATTTGAATAACCATATCCTTCATCTTTTACTTGGTTCAATGTATCAGATATAATGGAGTCAGGCTGGGAAATGGCCAACCAAATGATAATCTGAATACGTATCATTCGGGAGTTCAATATTCGTTGTAAGACTGTGGTCTTGCCGTGAGGACACCCACCTGGGACTTGTAGACCAGGTTGTCATGTTGGCTCCTCAAGCGAAGTAAAAGCCCGTTAACCAACGGGCTTTTATATGGTCAGGGTGAGAGGACTTGAACCTCCGGTCTCTGGACCCCCAGCCCAGCGCTTTACCAACTAAGCTACACCCTGATCAAAGCTATATTTTAGACTATATCTGTTAAGATATAAAACATGTGGCAGGAGACAAACAATGAACTTCACAAACGGTTTGTTTTTAAGGATTTCAAAGAAGCCTTTGGATTTATGACAGAAGTTGCAGCACTTGCCGAAAGTCGTCAACATCATCCTCGCTGGCAAAACCAGTGGAATAAGGTGGATATTTGGCTAAGCACCCACGAAGCAGGAAATGCTATAACCAAGAAAGATCATCAGCTGGCGGCAGCTATTGATGCATTGACGCATGAAGACCCTAAAATTTAATCACGATTTAGCTGCTATGATTCTAAGTGGGGAAAAGACTGTCACTTGGCGCATTAATGACGAGAAAAACCTAAGTGTTAATGACGATATTGAAATCATTGATAAAGTAAAACGTAAAGACCCTTCTTCTTGGCAAGTAATTGGTCGCGCTAGAATAAATCAAATTGTCGCCAAGCGACTGGGTGATATTACTGACGAAGATATGGTTGGCCACGAAAAATATGCTTCAAAGGCTGACATGGTTCATACCTTACAAGGTTACTATGGTAGCGACATTGATAGTAAAACTACGGTGAAGATCGTTAGTTTTACGTTTCATCCGGTAAAACCATATCCATTGCCGAATGGGGCCGAACCGTTTGATCCTAGTATTACGGTGGCCAAATTATTTGCTGACGGCGGTTCTCGTGGTAATCCCGGACCTTCAGCCAGCGGGCTTGTATTACTAGATATGCACGACAATATTATTTATGAGGGCGGTGTATATCTGGGTGTTACCACCAATAACCAAGCTGAATATCGAGCACTAAAATTCGGTCTGGAAGAAGCTATTAAGCGTCACATCAAAGAGCTGCAGGTCTTTATGGACAGCATGCTGGTCATTAATCAAATGAAAGGCACTTACAGGGTAAAAAATGCCGACATTAAGCCAGTTTATCAAAATATTACCCACCTGTTACAAAGCTTTGATAAAGTAACTTTTACCCATGTACCTAGAGAACTTAATAAATTAGCCGATTCAATGGTTAATGAGGTGCTTGATACTGAACCAATCGACAGTCGGTAAAACTCTAGACGCTCAAGCTTAAGATGGTATAATATGCTTGTCAGATTGTCGGCTAACCGCCAACTCAGAAATGGGTAGGAGGAAAGTCCGGGCAGCATAGGGAAAAGGCAGTTGTTAACGGCAACCGAGGGTAACCTTAGGGAAAGTGCCACAGAAACGAAACCGCCCGCTTCGGCGAGTAAGGGTGAAACGAGTAGGGTAAGAGCCTACAGTTCTGCTGGGTGACCATCAGAAGAGGTAAACCCTGCCTGCTGCAAGGAGATGTGCTCATTATTGGTTTCCCGCCAGAGTTCGTCATAAAACCGCTTGATTTGTCGAGTGATCGGCCAACTAGATAGATGGTTAGCTAATACAGAACCCGGCTTATAGATAATCTGGCAAGAAAATACCGCTCAAATGAGCGGTATTTTCTAAGTATAAACTTGCTATTACTTTTTAACAGTTTCAACCACTGCTTTGAAAGCATCGGGCTCATTAACAGCCAGTTCGGCCAATATTTTACGGTCTAAAGTTATATTAGCTTTTTTCAGCCCTGCAATTAGTCGGCTATAGGTTGTACCATTCAAGCGAGCTGCAGCGTTAATACGAGCATTCCACAACTGACGAAACGTTCGTTTACGATTGCGACGATCACGATAAGCGTATTGCAAACTTTTGGTAATAGTCTGCTTACCACGCTTTATACTGGATCGGTTGCCACGAGTCATACCTTTGGTGGCTTTTCTTATTTTCTGATGGCGTTTGTGGGCGGTGACACCCCGTTTAACTCGCATTATTAGACTCCTAATTTCAACTTGATGTTCTTCGCACTTTTACCAGTCATAGCTCCAGCTACAGCAAACCGACGCTTTCGAGACGCACTCTTTTTTTGCAAAAAGTGATTCGAGGTCGCATGACCGTGCAATACTTTACCATTCTTAGTAATGCGAATGCGATCTTTGGTACCGCTATGCGACTTTAGCTTTGGCATGACTACTACTCCTTATAACAAAACTTAATTGCTTCCCGGCCAATTGAGGAGGTTGGTCGACGACGATGGCTTCACCAAAGCTGTCGACAACTCGTTCGGCTAGTTTAAAACCCAATTCCTTGTGTGCCATTTCTCGACCTCGGTAGAAAACAGTAATTTTAACTTTATGGCCAGCTTCTAAGAAGTTTGTTACCTTACGGCGTTTAACTTCCAAGTCGTGATCACCAATCTTGAGTCCAAACCGCATTTGTTTTACCTCAAGGGTCTTGGCATTTTTTTTACTTTTTTGAAGCTGCTTCGTCCGCTGGTAGTTGTACTTTCCCCAGTCGACAATCTTGGCGACAGGCGGATCAGCATTCGGTGAGATTTCTACTAGGTCAAGTTCCCGTTGCTTGGCTAACTCCAGAGCTTCGTCCCGAGGCATAACGCCAAGTTGCGAACCATCCTCGTCAATAACGCGTAGGTTAGATGCCCGAATTGCCCCATTCAGGCGGGTATACTTGTTGATAGAAATCCACTCCTTAACTTACTTTAGCGGCTTAGCGAGCATTGTAACAGACGAACTAACAGGGGTCAAGCATTATATGCTTATCGGGGGTGGTTTTCGGTACTGTAAAGCCTCAGAAATATGATTCACCTCAATACTCAAACTGTTGTCCAAATCGGCAATTGTCCGGGCAACTTTAATACAACGCATATAACCACGGGCTGAAATACCTAGTTTTTCAGCCGCCTGATCGATCAGCTCTTTCGCTGCCGCTGATAGACGAGCAGTTGACTTTATCTCACGATTAGTCAGAAGGGCATTAGTCCTCGAGGGACTTCGATAACGCTGTAGCTGGTGGCGTCGGGCATTCTGAACGCGTTTTTGGATGACAGTACTTGATTCCTCACCGGATGACTCATTTAACAGACGGGCATGAGCAACTTCATCTACATCAACATATAAATCGATTCGGTCGAGGATCGGTCCGGATAATTTATGCTGGTACTTAATTATTTGCTGGGGTAAGCAGACACAAGATTTATTGGTACCATAGTACCCGCATGGGCAGGGATTGGCAGTAGCAACCAGCATAAAATTGGCCGGAAACGTTAAACTACCTCGAGCCCTGGCAACACTGATGACCTTATCTTCCAGAGGCTGGCGTAGAGCCTCCAGTGTTGTTTTGGTAAATTCGGGTAGCTCGTCAAGAAAAAGTACGCCGTTGTGACTTAAGCTAATCTCCCCCGGTCTGGGGTGTTGTCCCCCACCTACAATTGATACCAAACTAGCACTATGATGGGGAGCTCGAAAGGGACGTTGGGTAATAATTTCATCATAGTGCTGGCTACTCAGACTGTGTAAATGAGTTGTTTCCATAATTTCTTCAATTGATAGCTGGGGCAAAATCGATGGTAGGGCCTTTGCTAACATGCTTTTCCCAGTACCTGGCGGACCACTTAGTAAAATGTTATGCCCCCCGGCGGCGGTAATTTCTATGGCTCGCTTTGCTCGAGCCTGACCTACTACGTCAACAAAATCGGTTGTATCGTTGGTGATAAGGGGTGGTTTTTGGAGGCCCGAAACATGTTTTTTGAGAGGTATAACCCCAGTCAAATGAAGATACAGATCTTTTAACTGATCTACGGGTATGAGCGTAAGGCCCGGTACCAGCGTTGCCTGAGCATAGTTTGCGTAAGGTAAAAAAACCTGGTTCAAGCCGTGATCACGAGCAGCCATAATCTTACCGATAACCCCTCTGATAGCCCGCAATCTTCCGTCGAGTCCCAATTCACCCAAAAAGACGCTTTTATCTAAAACACCAGCTTCGATTTGATTACTAGATGCAAGAATAGAAGTTGCGATAGCTAGATCAAAACTAGTGCTATCCTTTGGTAGGTCAGCCGGCGCTAGATTAATGATGATTCGCTTACGGGGAAGGTCGAGCTTGCTTGTAGCAAACGCGCTTCTTACACGTTCTTTTGCTTCATCGACTGCCTTGTTAGCAAACCCAACGATAATAATGTTTGGCAGGCCATTGCTTAATTGACATTCAATATCAACCAAGAGCCCAGAAGTTCCATACTCCGCAACACTCTTGATCGCTTTCACGATGCCCATAATGTATCACATATATAAAATAACCCGCACAAAAATGTGCGGGTTAGATGATTTTTTGGTTTGTATTGTGAGGTTTTGAGCTGTTAGTTTTATTATCCTTTTTCAAGGAACAACGGCTTGCGAGAAGCCGTTGTTACAGATGTCTTTTTGTTTTTGAGCACTTTTTTTGTTCAAGTGCTAATCATATAGTAGTCACAAGTTTTTCAGCTGTCAACACGTTTAAGCTTTATTTTTATAACCTGTGCATAACTGAGCTCTACTGATAATGACACAGTGGCCATACATTTCGGCACGTAAAGTCATTGTTTTGTTGCTTCTTGGCCTATCAGAGTAACAAGAACCTGACTTGTTTTTAGCATTCTACTGAAATTAATTAACTTAACATATCGGCTCTCTAATAATCAGTAGTCTTTAAGGTCCAGGCTCGTATTACCTTCAGGAAGAACCCTTAATTAAAACGTAGACCAAAGCAGGGCAAGTATTATTATCAACTTTGCAATTAACTGAGATTTGCTGGCTAAAGGGCTTTAACTAAACGAACAATATGTAAGTTAGGTCTAAGTCATCATAGGAAAAAACTACCAAAGATAACGAAAAGAATTCAAGGGTATTTTTAGTTCACCAACCGAAATAGTTATAAATTTTATTCAAGTTTAATACACAACGATATGTAACCTAAATTAAGAGAGTAAATTCAAATTTAACTACTTATAGTTGTTGTATATACATTGAAAACATATTGACTTTTAACATATAACATAGTACATTTTTTGGGTAGGTCGAAAACAAAAACTTACAATTTACGGCAAAACAACTGCCATTTCGCTTAACTTGCTCTAAATGCAAGATGAGCGGTCAGTCAAAGTCTCAGATGGTAACCGCTAGATAATAATTTTACAGGGTGGATTTACCATCGAGACTTCCATGTGCACCTTGCAAGGGTGCATTTTTTATTTAAAATCCTGTTATTATGCTCTGTGATGACTAGGACACAATACAAAAAGATCATAATTCTTGTCGGTCTCGCGTTGTTACTCCTTAGCTTTGTTATCTTAACGAACCCTAAAAACCTAGCACTACCACTGTTAATAGTGCCTTTTTTACTTACTTTCTTATTTGTTTATAAATTAGTTCAATTTACCCTCCCTAATAAATCACTTTTGCATTCTCGTAGAACACGAACAATTTTGGCAGGCAGCATTGCATTAGTGCCAGTATTATTACTAATGTTTCAGTCTATTCACCAACTAACAATTCGCGATGTATTTGTTGTTGTTAGTTTAGCGGGATTGACAGCATTTTATGTAGCCAAGGCTGACTTTATTCAATAGATTTTACCTCTGTTCGGATAAAGGGGGATTCTGATATACTACAACCAAGCTATGACGAACGAGATGCATGAATCATTGCCGCCAACCGAGTTGCCGGCTCCAGAAATAACACCAGGAAAAGTGCCTGAACATGGACACGACGTTGATGTAGTTACTGAACGTAGTGGTGCTCAAGCCGTCGAGCGACCACTTTCTTCGGGAACGCCGCCTGCGGCTAGTCATGTGACTGCATCTATAGCGTCGCCAGCTAGTCTGCCTGGTTCTCAGCCATCGGGAACCACATCGCACTCAGCACCCGCCATAGCCGATGACAACGATTTAATCGAAAAAGAGTGGGTGCAAAAAGCAAAGGCAATAGTGGAAAAAACTAAAGAGAATCCTTACCAACAAAACAAAGACATGAGTCACTATAGAGCTGACTACATTAAAAAGCGGTTTAATAAGGACGTAAAGGTAAGCGACTCCTAGTTGTAAGAGATAACTATGACAACCATTGTGGCAATATTGGGAATATTTCTGGGTTTGATCGGTATTGGATCGCCGCTGATATTTTTGCAAATACGAAAAGTTTTTAGAGAACAAAAGAATTTTGAGCGTGGTCTTAAAATGGTGCCCCTACTCATTCATTTACCACCGGCTAGCGAAGATACTGAGGTAGGAAATCGTGATGTTCGTGATGTTGTTGACGAAAATATATCTCAAGCTGAAATTCTGTACGGCATTATTTCCAGCACCTGGCAAAAGGGCTTCAAGAACAAGTTTTACGGTCAACGGCATATGAGTTTTGAGATTGTGGGGACCAAGGGGATCGTACAGTTTTACGCGGCGGTTCCGGTCGCACTGGTAGACGTTGTTAAGCAGGCGGTGGTCAGCGCTTACCCGACTGCTCGGATGGAAGAAGTTGCTGAGCATAATATTTTCAGTCCGGTAGGTAAGATAAGTGGCACAATTGGTGGCGAATTAACCTTAAAAGAACCATTTGCTTATCCTATTGAAACTTATCAAGAATTAAAAAGAGACGTTATGCAGTCAATGCTTAACGCTTTGTCATCACTTGAAAAGGAAGATGGTGTCGGTATTCAAATACTACTGAGACCAGCAAATCCGGATTGGCGGAAGCAGGCCCACGCTATTGCCAGCAAAAAACGCAAGGGAAAAGACAACGGAAAAGGTCCAGAACAAGCTTTTTGGTGGTTACGACAACTGTTTGGAGCGTTGGCTAAACCTCCTGAAGACAAAGGTAAAAATGAAGCTAACACTGGCAAGAGTGAATTATCGAGTCTTGACCAAAATGTCTACGACTCAATTGATGCCAAGACCAGACACCCAGGCTTTGAGGTCTTGATTCGGGTTGTCGCTTCATCAAATATATCTCAGCGGGCACAAGCAGTTCTTAATAATGTTGTAGCGACGTTTGCCCTGTTTGATGCACCGGGAAAGAACGGCTTCAAATATACTCCTGCGAAGGACATTGAGCGTTTTGTCACGGCCTATATCTTGAGGTTTTTTGCTCAAGAGAGTAAAGGCAGCATCTTAAATTCGGTGGAACTGGCCACGCTCTTTCACTTTCCAGATCAAAATAACATTCCGACCAGTCAATTAGAACGTCAATCTTCAAAACAGGTGGATGGACCTCGTAATGTCCCTGAAGATGGACTCTTGTTGGGATACAATATATTCCGGGCTGTCAAAAAGCCAATTCGCCTGACTCTTGAGGACAGACGGCGCCACATGTATGCTGTCGGACAAACCGGGGTAGGTAAGTCTAATTTTCTTGAGAACTTGGCGCTGCAAGATATGTTAAACGGCGATGGCTTTGCTTTTGTTGACCCCCATGGTGATACAGTTGATCGACTGTTAGCCATGGTACCCCGAGAGCGCACCGAAGACGTGGTTTATTTTTCACCGGCCGACATGGACTTCCCAATGGGACTTAATCTCTTTGAGTTTCATACACCCGAACAAAAAGACTTCCTAATTCAGGAAACAATTAATATGTTGTACAAGCTCTATGATCCCCAGCACCAGGGTATTATTGGTCCTCGTTACGAACATTGGTTTCGTAATGCAGCCTTAACTATAATGAGCGACCCAGAGGGTGCAACTTTTATTGATATTCCGAAAGTCTTCACCGACAATCGTTACGCTCGGCAAAAACTCAAGCACGTCACTGACCAAACCGTTCTTGATTTTTGGAACAAAGAAATGGCCCAAACGGCTGACTTTCATAAAAGTGAGGTCCTCGGCTGGTTCGTGAGCAAGTTTGGAGCATTTTTAAGTAATGAAATGATGCGCAACATCATTGGTCAAACCAAAAGTGCCTTTAACCTGCGAGAGATTATGGACCAGAAAAAAATACTCCTGGTTAATCTGAGCAAGGGCCGGGCAGGGGAACTAAACTCTAAACTTTTGGGTATGATCTTTGTCATGAAATTTCAGGCGGCGGCTATGAGCCGAGCAAACGTACCAGAAGATCAGCGGCCTGACTTTAGTCTTTATGTTGATGAGTTTCAGAACTTTTCAACTGACTCTTTTGCCACCATTATGTCCGAAGCCCGAAAATATCGGTTGAACTTGATTGTTGCTAATCAGTTCACCACTCAGCTTACAGATGAGATTCGGGATGCTGTGTTTGGTAACATGGGTACGATTGTAGCATTCCGCGTGGGCCAAAATGATGTCGATTCCCTGGTGAAATACTTTCAGCCGACTTTTGATAGCGATGACTTATTGCGGGTACCCAACTACAATACGGTTACCAGAACTTTAATTGGAGGGGTTCCAACTCAGCCATTTAGCATGGCTACATTGCCTCCACTTGGTGATCCCAACCCACAACTAGCACAAGCCCTCAAACAGCTGTCAGCGGCTAAATACGGACGTCCTAAAGCCAAAGTTGAGGCTGAGATCTTTAGTCGCCTGGCTACCAAGGAAGAACCGCGGCCAGCTTTTGGACCAGCGAGTCAGTTTAACGCTGGATCTCCAGGATCCCGACCGGCTGGCACAGCTGTTGCTGGCAAAGCCGGGACCAGCCCGTCATTTCTAGATGAGTGGTTGGCAAAACGCAAGAACCCTATTGCCAATACCGGAGTACCTAATCTCCAATCTCGAGCCTTTAGTCAGTCAAACCCCCCAGTTGGTGCCTCGCCATTTCAAGCAGCTTCTGGTACCCCCATAGCCCAAAGACCATTAGGTAACCCGTTAGTGCAGTCAGCAACACCCCCGTTAACTGCTCAGGAGGCCTTAGCTAGGCTTAATCCATCAGTTGGTACCAAAAATATTTCCAGCAATGTGGCTGAAAGTACTGAGGTAACAACCATTGCCGAAGAGCTTAAACAATCCATGTCGAACACCGACCATAAAGTTAACAAACTAGCCACTGAGTCCCCATCAGATCAAAAAAACCAAAAAGCTCCAGATTCTTCAGATGAACCTAAGGTTGAAGAAGGCGATACCATCTATATTGATCGAGAAGGCAACATACACGACACTCCGGGTGAAAAATAAGTCTAGCGTCTTGGGAGCCGCAATACTTTTGCAAGTAGCTCGATGGTTAACCCAAATAGAAATCCACCTAAGAATAAGACAAAAAAGACTAGATAGTTATAGGTAAAGCCAACTCGCTTGGAAAGAATAAGTAGACTAAGGCTGCCCAAAAAAGCACAGACAGCACCACCCAAAATACCGGACGGCCTACTGACTGTCTGCGAGCCAATAATGCTAATTTTTTCTATAACTGGCTGATGTATTACGTTACTGAACACGCGCTGACTGGCTGATAGTTGACTTTGAATACGACGTAAGGTTTTCTGATAAGTTTCTTGCTTTATTGCTCTGGTCATAAGTGGCGCTGAGCTATGCTCGTGTTGTTCGCCAACTGGTGTTTCTTTGCCACTGATGGCTTGCTCTTTTGCTTTATGGGATAGATGCTCAACAGTTTTCTTGTCTGCCTCTGGTGTTTTCTCGGCTTTTTCGCGTAGGCGCTCGGCATTTTTGGCACTTTCAGCAGATGTATCAAGGTGCCCAGTTTGCTTTTCAGGAGTATGGTCTAAACGTTCGGTCATAATTAGTAACCTCCGCTAGTGGTGAAGTCGGTTCGCACAACGTCGAGCTCTTTAGCCATGAGTCGTGAGCGAGCAAAGAAGTAGCCGACAATAACCGTGACACCAAAACCAACCACGAGGCTGGTGCCCGGGCCAGTATTTGGTAAGGTTTGCACGGTAATTTCGGTTTGTTTGGTAATAGGTGGAGGAAGTTTAATGGTCACTGAATCACCGTACACATTAGTCATTATCATATCGAAATGACCGGGATCAGAACTAGAACGAGGAGTGGCGGGTAGAGGGTTTTTGATTTTTACAGTTATTACTTTTTTAACGACTTGTTTGGTAGCAATGTCTTGGGCCGGCCAGACTACCATACCGTATTTATCAAGCTTGCCACCTTGTAAGTCAACCACCGTGGCATAATCCAAAATATCACTTATACTCTCTTGAATAACAAATTTTGGTACGGTTGCCTTACCTTTATTGGTAACGCTCAGGGTGTATTTAATTATATCGCCAGGTTTAGCAGTGGTATTGTTGGCATCATTTATGTGCTCCGTGACATTGGTAGCCGTCTTATGTAGTTCAAGACAAGCTGTCTTATCATCACGCGTTTGGGCGTCTTTACAGGGTTTACAATTCGGACTCGTGGTTGGAATCCGGCTATCGTACTTGCATGGTTCAAAACATTTTGGACTTCCAGCTGAGATCTGACTGTCATATTTACAGGGCTGAAAACATTGTGGGCTATTGGCTGGAATTGAGTGATTATAGGGGCAAGGCTCAAAGCATTGTGGCGAGGTTTTAGGTAAGTTTTGTTTGCCTGATATAGGACATGGTTCAAAACATTTCGTATCACTTGCCAGGATGTTTGGATTAAAAGCGCAAATTTGGGGCGGATTAGGGATGCCAACAAAAACGAGATTACCACAGTTGTATAGGATAAAGAAGCGTAGTCCAAATTTAGTGGTACCCGACAAAGCTCTATAAGTACTGACAGTGCCACTTTTGTCCCATCCCCATAAAAAGCGTAGCCATAATGTGTCAGTTCCATTGTTGGTATCGGCGATAGTCACTGGCTGCTCGCCGGCAATTGGATAATTTATACGGCCCATTGAGTAAAGATTGCGATTATAATCAGTTGAATGCAAAGTTACGTCAGAAGCTACAGCTACGTCGGAACAAGTAATACCATAATGGGCCAAGATCTTGTTGAAATCTATATGGCTATCCAGACAATGCAAAACGGCTTGATCTCTGCTCGAAAAACCACCATCAATTAGATCGTTATTAGAGGTAGCCATAGAGGCTTGGGGTGGTGAAAGTATGGCAAACAACTGCACTACCATGGCTAAAACTAGTATTATAAGGCCAGTTTTGCGGACCGAGCTTTCCCGGTGAACTCTCTTAGCATAAAAAGCTACCTGGTTGATTAAACTAGGATTGAATGGGAGGTTGCTGAGTAATTTTTTGAACATAGTGATAGCTTCTTTATTTGCATTACGCTAATGCTACGAACTTATTCAACCATAAAATCATGTGTTCAAACAAGTTTTATAGGTTGTGGGCGGTGGAAAAATCATCTATAATAGTACCTAGATGTTAGAAAGCTAAAAGACTTGTGAGAGGGTTCGTTAGAAGTGGCTCGACAAAAAGAGTATGATTCGTCAGCAATTCAAGTATTAGAGGGGTTAGAACCAGTCCGTAAGCGGCCCGGTATGTATATTGGTGGTACTGGTCGTGACGGCTTGCACCATCTGGTAAAAGAAGTGGCTGACAACTCGGTTGATGAGGCGATTGCTGGCCATGCCACTGATTTGTGGGTTATTTTGCAAGCTGATGGCGGCGTAACAGTTCGGGACAATGGTAGGGGTATTCCAGTTGATAAAATGGCCAAAACCGGCAAGAGTGCCCTGGAAACGGTGTTAACAGTTTTACACGCCGGGGGGAAGTTTGGTGGTGGTGGCTATAAGGTATCAAGTGGTCTACACGGTGTTGGTATCAGCGTCGTTAATGCTTTGTCGACTCACCTTAAAGTCGAAGTGCACATGAACGGCTTTGCCTATATTCAGGAATATGAACGTGGAGCACCAAAATCTGAGGTGAAAAAGGGTGCAAAAGTCACCGACAGTGGTACAACTATTACATTCTATCCTGACGAAACGATTTTTGAATCAACTGATATTGATTACGAATGGGTGGTTGATTATTTGCGGCACCAAGCTTATCTGACTAAAGGGCTCAAGACTTTCGTTACCGATGAACGTACCGGAGCTCGGCATGGCTTTTATTTTGAAGGCGGCATCCAGTCATACGTCAAGCATTTAAATCTTGGTAAAGAAGTCGTCGATGAAGAGGTATTCTACATCGATAAAGAGATAGAAGATGTCCAGGTAGAGATCGCCCTTCAGTACTCTGATACTTTTACTGAAACTGTTAAGGCTTTTGCCAATAATGTTTTTAATCCCGACGGTGGAACACATTTAACTGGTTTCCGTTCGGCACTGACTCGAGTTATTAATGACTACGCCCGCAAAAATGGACTGCTCAAAGAGAAAGAAGAAAATTTATCTGGAGAAGATACCCGAGAGGGGTTAACAGCAGTTGTTTTAGTCAAAATACCCGATCCACAATTTGAGGGTCAGACCAAAAACAAACTTGGTAACCCCGAAATACGAGGTTATGTCGAGCAGGTTCTGGCAGAATATCTGAACTATTACCTAGAAGAACACCCGGCCATTGCCAGAAAAGTGGTAGGCAAAGCCTTGCTGGCGGCCCGTGCCCGCAAAGCCGCTCGAGCGGCCCGAGAAAATATTATCCGAAAAGGGGTACTTGAGGGGTCTGGTTTACCAGGTAAACTAGCCGATTGTTCGTCTCGTGACCCTAGTGACTCAGAGTTGTACATTGTTGAGGGTGACTCTGCAGGTGGTTCGGCCAAAAGTGGTCGTGATAGCAAAACCCAAGCCATTTTACCACTGAGGGGCAAGGTTCTAAACGTCGAACGAGCCCGGCTCGATAAGATGTTGGCTAACAATGAAATTGTGACGTTAATTAAAGCCTTAGGCGTTGGTATTGAGGAACAATTTGATATGGCCGGCTTGCGGTACCATCGGATTATTATTATGACCGATGCTGATGTTGATGGTTCGCACATTAGTACACTTTTGTTGACCTTCTTTTTTCGTCACATGCGTCCAATTATTGATGGAGGATACCTATATTTAGCCAAACCACCACTATATCTTTTGAAAGCCGGGGGCACCAAGCGCCACTATGCCTATAGTGATGCCGAACGTGACAAAATTATTGACAGGCTGACGGCCGACCGTAAAGATCGCGGTACCCAGGTCAGCAGTTCTGATGACCGCAAAAAACAGGCTGGCTTGACTGATATTCAGCGCTACAAAGGATTAGGGGAAATGGATGCTGATCAACTCTGGGAAACTACAATGAATCCAGAGAATCGGGTTCTTGTTCAGGTCAGACTTGACGACGCTGAAAAGGCCGATGCCATTTTCAATAAATTGATGGGGACGGAAGTAGAGTTGCGTAAAAATTTTATTCAGACCCACGCGAAGTTTGTAAAGGACCTGGATGTCTAGCATGGATGATAGTCAAGATCCGGCAACGCCGGAACAGTCGATGGTAGGCCGTGATATCCCCGAGATATTAAAGAGCGACCACTCTAAGACCGTTGAGCTGCGAACAGTCGAAAATGTCATGGAAGACAGTTATCTGCGTTATTCCATGAGCGTTATCGTGGCTAGAGCTTTACCGGATGTCCGTGATGGGCTTAAGCCAGTTCATCGGCGTATTCTTTACTCGATGGACAAAAATGGCTGGAAACCAGGCTCAAAGTTTGTCAAAAGTGCCCGGATTACCGGGGATGTTATGGGAAAATACCATCCACATGGCGATGTAGCCATCTATGATGCCATGGTTCGCCTAGCTCAGGATTGGTCAACGCGCTACTTGTTAGTAGACGGGCAAGGTAACTTTGGTTCCATGGACGGTGATCCGCCAGCTGCTCAGAGGTATACTGAAGCTCGTATGGCCAAAGCCGGCCAAGCCTTACTAGAAGATATCGATAAAGAAACCGTGCCATTTCGTGATAACTACGATGGGTCGGAACAAGAACCGGAAGTTTTGCCGGCTAAATTACCAAATCTACTCTTGAATGGCCAGATTGGCATTGCGGTTGGTATGGCCACGAACATTCCGCCCCATAATGTGGCCGAAATAATTGATGCGGTCATTACCTTAATTGATAAACCAAATGCCACACTCGATGATCTTATGGAGCACGTCAAGGGCCCCGATTTTCCAACTGGAGGCGTCGTTTATGGTCGAGAGTCTATT
The DNA here is from genome assembly GCA_964388705.1 of uncultured Candidatus Saccharibacteria bacterium. Lineage (GTDB taxonomy): Bacteria > Patescibacteriota > Saccharimonadia > Saccharimonadales > OMJO01 > OMJO01. The sequence goes on along the minus strand of CAYMBM010000001.1, from coordinate 2,094 downwards.
CGCACCGCCTTTGCAACTGGTAAGGGTGGTGTAGTGGTGCGGGGTGTTGCCAATGTTGAAGAATCAGCCAAGGGCAAACAACAGATCATCATTACCGAAGTACCTTACGGTGTCAACAAGGCTAGTTTGCTGGAGAAAATTGCCGATCTGTACAAAGACAAGAAAATCAGTGGACTCAGCGATTTACGAGACGAGAGTGCACGGGGTAATGTTCGCTTGGTGATTGATCTAAAAAAAGATGCCTACCCCAAGAAGTTACTCAATCAGCTCTATAAACTCACGCCACTTCAGCTATCTATTCACTACAACATGCTTGCCCTTATTGATGGCATTCAACCCCGGGTACTTGGACTGTCAGATATTTTGCAAGAGTACATCAAGCATAGACAGGTAGTCGTTCGTCGCCGTACCGAGTTTGAGTTAAAGAAAGCCAAGGAGCGGGCTCATATCCTAGAAGGGTTGAAGACAGCCCTGGATCACATCGATGAAGTTATTAAAACTATCCGAGCCAGCCAAACTACTGATGAGGCTCAAGCAAACCTCGTTAAACAGTTTAAGTTAAGTGAGATTCAAGCTAAAGCCATCCTAGCTATGCAGCTGCGGACATTGGCTGGACTCGAGCGTAAAAAGATCGAAGATGAACTGGTGGAACTGCTAAAGATTATTACTGGACTCGAGGGGATTCTGGCCGACGAAAAGAAGATCTTAAAAATCGTTAAGACAGAACTTCTCGAAATGAAGAAGCAGTTTGGAGACGATCGTCGGACTAAGGTTATTGCTCAGGAACTCGGCAAAATGAGTGACGAAGATCTTGTTCCGGATGAACAAGTTGTTGTTACGCTTACATCAGCTAACTATATAAAACGGAGCCCAATTGCCGACTATAAACGACAAGGCCGTGGCGGCAAGGGCAAACGTGGCATGACTACCAGGGAAGAAGATGTTATCGAACATGTTGTGTATGCAAGTACCCACGACTATCTTCTATTTTTCACCAACAGGGGCAGAGTATTTAGGATCAAGACTTACGAAGTTCCAGCGGTGGGTCTCAATGCTAAAGGTGTAGCCATTGTCAATCTATTGCAACTTCAGCCAGAGGAGATCATAAGTTCTGTTATTAATGTCAGTAAACAGAATAATGGTGGTCATTTGCTGATGTGTACTAAGCGTGGTGTTGTAAAGAAGACCCCATTTGAGCAGTACCAAAATGTCAGACAGTCAGGTTTGATCGCAATCAATCTGGATGATGGCGATGAGCTTAAATGGATTCGAATGACTGACGGGAACAACGAGGTTGTTATCTCTACTTCACAAGGCCAGGCTATTCGTTTCCATGAAAAAGACGCTCGACCTATGGGGCGAGTCTCTCGAGGAGTACGTGGTATTAGACTGCGAGCCGGTGATCAAGTTATAGGTATGGACATTGTAGAAGAGGGCTCAAACATATTTGTCATTAGTCAACATGGCTATGGTAAACGGACCAAGATCTCCCAGTTTACTCCTCACGCCCGAGGTGGAGTTGGTATTCGATCAGCCGTGGTAAATACCAAGACCGGTAACCTCATAGGAGTAAAAACGCTCAAGGACGATTCTCAGGAAGTTATTATTATTTCAACTCATGGGCAAACTATCCGCCTAGGCCTGAAAAATATTCCCGAATTGGGTCGGGCAACTCAAGGTGTCCGGATTATGCGTCTCAACGACGGCGACAGCGTAGCTTCCTTGGCTTTAGTAGAGAAGACCGAAGATGAAGATGAGTCAACTGAGCAGATCGTGCAAACAGATTAATTTGAATGTAACTGTTGTAAAAACATAAACGATATGGAAAACGCTTGACCACCAGCCCCTTAAGAGGTACTATACGACGAGTCATTTTGGTGGACCTCTATTAGGTTGTCTCTCAAAATGGTACGTTAAAAATTGAATAGTGCAAATCAACGTCAGTTCATTTGAACTGTTAGGAATCCCTTAGTTTTTAATTAATGGATTCCGCAAAAAAGTCAGTAATTTGGCCATTCGTGGCCATGTTCACTGAAGCTTAGACAGATTCTTTTTTGGAGAGTTTGATCCTGGCTCAGGATGAACGCTGGCGGC